>DASXNP010000351.1:0-6212 GCA_036494985.1 Binataceae bacterium (SeqCode) | reverse complement strand
GTTTCATCGCTCGCACCGCCAAGGGTCGCGTTGCCACGCAACGCGCGTACGAGCACCTGGGCCGCAGGAAGCAGGGTACTCTGCTATAGGCAGGTAGTCCGAGCTGCCCACGCCGCTTTGAATTGATCGACTGCGCGATGCTTAAATTTATCTGATGCTCGACCCCTACCTCGAAGCCTGCGAGCTGCGCGACCTGATCGCCGCTGGCGATCTCTCCATCCGCGAGGTAGCCGACTTCTTCCTGCGTCGCGTCGAGAGGCTCAATCCGGCGCTTGGGGCATTCATTACGATCAGTGCCGATCGCGCTTCGCGCGACGTTGCACGCCTTGAAAAACTGCGTCCGAATCTCAAGTCGATGCCGCTTTTCGGCGTTCCCTATTCACTGAAAGATCTGACCTGGACGGTCGACATGCCGACTACTCTGGGTTCGCGCAACTACGCCGATTTTATCGCGCCTGCCGATGCCGAAATCGCGGTGCGACTCGAGCGCGCCGGTGGCGTCCTGCTTGGCAAGACCAATACGCCGGAGTTCGGCGGTCGTCCTACGACTGAAGGCGGCCTGGGCCCGATCGCTCGTAATCCTTGGAATCTCGAATTCAATGCGGGAGGGTCGAGCGGCGGCGCTGCGGCGGCCGCCTGCACCGGCATGGGTTTATTGCATGAAGGCACGGATGGTGGTGGATCCATTCGTGGCCCCGCATCGCATACCGGCGTCGTGGGACTAAAGCCAAGCCGCGGCCGGATTTCCTGGGCCCCCGCGCGCGGGGAAGCATGGGGTGGATTTGCCACCCGCGGTCCAATGACGCGAACGGTACGCGATGCCGCGCTGATGCTCGACGTGGTCGCTGGGCCGGTCCTCGGGGATCCCTATTGGGCGCCGCCGCCTAACAAGTCGTTTCTCGAATCGACCAAAGACGCCCAACGTAGGGCTCGTATAGCCGTGATTGGGGAAACCGCGGTGGCGCCGGTTGATCCTGAGGTTACGCACCAGTTCAATTTCGCGTGCGACCTGCTTGGATCGCTCGGCCACGAGCTCGAGGAGATGAAACTCGATCCCGCTGCCATGCTGCTTGAGTCGGCACGCAAGCTGATCTGCGTAGGCGTCGCCGCGATTCCACTGACCGATCCGCAATCGGTTGATCCGGTGGTTCAGGAAATGATGAGGCACGGGTCCGCGGTCAGCGCCGGCGAGTATGTAAATCTCGTGGCTACCATGCATAACGTTGCGCGCGAGATCGTGCAGGCGCTTGCTCCTTACGATCTAGTCCTGACGCCGACCGCGACCCGTCCAGCGGCCCGCAACGGCACGTTCCCGTCAGCGCCGGAACACTACCTGGACGAGTTGTGGACCTGGATAGCCTTCCAGTATCCCTTTAATGCGACGGGCCAGCCCGCAATTTCGGTTCCAAACGGATTTTCCGCCGCGGGACTCCCGATCGGATTGCAGATCATCGGACGCCCCAACGACGACGCCGGCGTGCTGGCGATGGCCGCGCGGTTCGAAGAAGCGCGCCCGTGGAAGCATTTGCGCCCTCCGATCAATTGACATGCCCCGCGGCCGACCCAAGAAAGCTTGGTGGTCGAAATCTAAACGGCCGCGAGCGCGCGATCTGGGAATTCCATTCGATGGTACTCCTGGACCGGTCAACGCGATCACCGATGTTCCGGGTGTTGAGGTCGGCCATCATACGCTCATCTCAGGAAGGAGCGTCCGCACCGGCGTGACGGCGCTCCTTCCCCGAGGACGAAGCAACGCGGCCCCGGCGTTCGCGGCCTGGTTTTCGCAAAATGGCAACGGCGAGATGACCGGCACGGCTTGGATTGAGGAATCTGGACTGCTCGATAGTCCGGTGATGCTCACCAACACCAACAGCGTCGGCGTAGTGCGCGACGCGGTTGCGGCATGGGAGCTCGAAAGATCGGCAGGGCGGCGGCCTTGGGTGCTTCCGGTGGTCGGTGAAACCTGGGACGGATGGCTCAACGACATCAACGGCTTTCACATCAAAGCCGAACATGCACGTGCCGCGCTCGAGGTTGCTCGTTCCGGACCGGTCGCCGAAGGCAATGTTGGAGGCGGTACCGGGATGATGGGCTACGAGTTCAAGGGCGGCGTCGGGACTTCATCGCGCCGACTTACCCGCTCACGCGGTGGCTATACGCTGGGTATTCTGGTTCAGCTCAACTGCGGACTGCGCCCGCAACTTACCATCGCAGGGGTCTCGGTAGGAAGGCATCTGCTCGCCGAGCGCATCATGCCTAGCGAGAGCGGCTCGATCATCATCGTGATCGCGACCGATGCACCTTTGATACCGACCCAACTAAAGAGGCTGGCGCGTCGCGCTACGATGGGTCTAGCACGCACCGGCAGCGTATCCGGAAACGGCTCCGGTGATATCTTCATCGCATTTTCCACCGCGAATCTCTCCACGGTAAAGAAGACCGGTCCCTCCCGCTTGTTGTCGCTGCGGATGCTGCCGAACGAAATGATTGATCCGCTTTTTGCGGCCACGGTTGAGGCCACCGAGGAAGCGATCATCAACGCCCTAATTGCCGCGCAAACCATGACCGGCGCGGGCGGCCGTCGCTTGGTCGCGATCCCGCACGAAGAGCTAAAAAAGACGCTCGAGCGCTACGGCCGTCTTAAGCGCTGAGTCGTCGAGCTAGCCCTTGGGGAGCTTCAGCACGCGCTCGCCAATGATGTTGTGCTGAATCTCGCTCGAGCCCGCCGCAATGGTCAAACCCCGCGCCGCCAGCGTCCTGGTTCCCCACCGTCCGCCTTCGAGCGCGCCAATCGATCCCTTGTTGAGCTGTCCAAACGCGCCGAGCATTTCGTCGGCGAACATCGCCACTCGAAGGTTCAGCTCGGTCGCGTGAAGTTTGCCAAACGAGCTTTCCGGACCGGGCACCTGTCCCTTCAGCTGCGATGTAAGAGAACGATAACGGCTGAATCGCAGGCACAAAGCCTCGATCGAAAATTGCGCAAGCCTTTGCCTGATATACGGATGCTGAGCCGCCGTGACTCCTTGAAAATCTACGCGCTTGGACAGGGCGATCAGCTCATTGACGGTTTTCTCGACCGGATGGCGCGTCCCGCCGGAAACGCGCTCATACATCAGCGTAGCGATCGACACCTGCCACCCTTGATTGAGCTCGCCGACCAGGTTGCGGCGCGGGACCCGAACGTTGTCGTAGAACACTTCGTTGAATCCGGAGTCGCCCGTGATCTGGGCCAACGGGCGTACGGTAATGCCCGGACTATGCATATCGACCAGCAGGTAAGAGATTCCCTTGTGCTTGGGCGCTGCGGGATCGGTCCGCACCAACAGGACTTGCATGTCTGCCAGGTGGGCGAGGCTGGTCCACAGCTTCTGTCCGTTAATTACGAAGTCGTCGCCATCGATCACGGCGCGCGTCTGCAGACCCGCCAGATCCGAGCCTGCGTTGGGTTCCGAATATCCCTGGCACCAGATCTCTTCGCCGCTCAGCATCGGGCCTAGGTAGCGCCGCCGTTGCTCATCGTTGCCCATGTGAATAATCGTGGGGCCGATGCGGTCGATCGCAAGTTGATTCGCGCCGTAAAGCGGCAGTCCCCTTTTGAGAACTTCATCCTGGTAAATCGCCTGTTCGATCAACCCAGCTCCGCCACCGCCCCATTCTTTGGGCCAATGCAGTGCGACGTACCCCGCCTCGTACAGACGCCGATGATATTGGCGGGTCTTGGTCCAACGGTCATCGTCAGAACCCGCCTCCAGCGTACCCGGCCCTGACCCCTCACCCTTGCCGAACACCTCCGCCACGGTACTGTCTAGCCAGTTAGCGATCTGTGCGCGGAATGCCTCCTGTCCAGGCGTATACTTGAAGTCCATCAGACGTGATTCCCCAACTGAAGTCTCAACCCTTATATCCCCGCCACCACTTCTGGTGTTAATCCAATCGTCGAGGTCCGGATCCATGTGCAAGCCGACTGCGGGAACTTTCGCAGGCGTCGCGGCAATAGCAATTACCGTCACCGCGCTGCTCCTGGCAGCGAAGGTGAACTGCGAACCGACGGCCCCGTCGTTTCGCAGTACGGTCAGACAATTCGTCGAATCCGAGATGCGGCTCTATCCCGAACAGGCCACGGCTTGGGGCGACCATCGCTTTGACGACCGAGTAAGTGATTTGTCCGCTGGCGGAATAAAGGAGCGCATCCGTCATGCCAACAACTGGAAATCGCGTTTTAGCGCGATCGACCCGCGTTCCCTCAGCGCCCAAGACGAAGCCGATCGCGAATGGCTGATCGCCCAATGCGACGGCGAACTGCTTTGGAACGATCAAGTCCGTCAGGATCAGCGGGACCCCGACTCGTATATGCCGACCGCGGCGGTCTACCAGTTGGTCCAGCGCAGCTTTGCCCCGCTCGGCCGTCGGATGGAGTTGGCCACGGCTCGCGAACTCGCCTCACTGCGAAACCTCGCGGCGGCGCGCGAAAATCTGGTCGCATCGAGGACTCCCAAGGTTGCAGTGGATATCACGCTCGATCAGATGGGCGGGACGTTGAAGTTCTTTACGACTGATCTGCCCGCTTTCTTTGCAAGGGTTCCCGACGGTCCGCAAAAACAGGCCTTTGTGGACGCAAACGGGAAAATCCGCGACGCGATTTCCTCCTACCAACACTGGCTGCGGTTCACCTTTCAGCCTGCCGCCTCAGGATCCTTCGCGATTGGTGCCGATGCCTACCGCCGGATGCTGGCGGACGACGACATGGTTGACACTCCGCTTGATCGTCTGGAACAAATCGGCGTCGAGCAACTAACCCGTCTGCTCAGCGACTTTCGCGCGGTTGCCGCTAAGGTCGATGCCAAGCGCTCTCCCGCCGCGGTCCTACAATCGCTCAGCAGCGAGCACCCGCAGTCGTCCGAGGTAATCCCACTGGCGAGCGCCGGCCTTGCCGACCTGCGTGGGTTCGTAATCGCGCGTCATCTCGCCACGATTCCTTCGACCGTAATGCCGATCGTTGCCGAGACTCCGCCTTTTGCCCGTGCCACGACCTTCGCCTCGATGGACACTCCGGGGCCCTTCGAGCACGCCACCGAAGCCTATTTCTATGTGAGTCTTCCGGATCGGTCGTGGCCGGCGGCGAAGCAGCAGCAGTTGCTTACCTTCTTTTCGCCGCCGACGCTCTCCGACGTTTCGACTCACGAAGTGTTCCCCGGCCACTATGTCCAGTTTTTAAATAATCGACTCAATCCCGACGAGGTCAGATCGCTTTACGATTCGGGTTCCAACTCGGAAGGATGGGCTTTCTACTGCGAACAGATGATGCTCGATGAGGGACTTCACGCAGGCAATCCTAAGTTTCGCTTGGCGCAGATTCAGATGGCGCTAACCCGCGCTTGCCGCTATCTGGTGGGAATCCGCATGCATACGCAGCGCATGACGCTTGCTCAAGCCGCCGATTTTTTTGAGAAGCAGGGATTCATGACACCGCACAATGCGATGGTGGAGGCCCTGCGGGGAACCGACGACCCAGGTTATCTACGCTATCAATTGGGCAAGTTGGAGATCCTAAAGCTTCGCGAGGACCTGCAGCGCAAAGAGGGGGCTTCCTTCGACCTAGGAAAGTTTCACGATGCCTTTCTCGCGCAAGGCGCGGTGCCGATAAAATTGATTAGACGCGCGATGCTTGGCTCCGACGGTCCGCTCCTTTGAAGTCGGCGGACTGTTATTCGTCAACTGCCGGTGCCGGCCCGTTTGTAGGTGATCTCGCCGGGCTCCAAATCCGTGCGGTTCATGACGTCGGCGGGCTTGAGATGTCCAAGGAGCTGAATCAGCACCGCGATCGTGCCGGTCCACCCAGTCTGATGGCTGGCCCCGATACCTGCGCCATTGTCACCGTGAAAGTATTCGTAGAACGAAATCAGATCCCGCCAGTGGGGATCCCGCTGGAATTTGGCGCTGCCACCGTAGACTGGTCGCTGCCCGTTTTCGTCGCGAAGAAAGATCCGCTGCAGACGTCCGGTGATCTCATAGGCTACTTCGAATAGCGTCATCAGCTTGCCCGAGCCGGTTGGGCATTCCACTTTGAAATCTTCGCCGTAGTAGGTATACAGCAGGGCTAGTCCTCTAAGCATCAGCAGGTTTACGGGCATCCAAATCGGTCCGCGCCAGTTTGAATTGCCGCCGAAAAGCCCGCTGTCAGACTCCGCCGGGACATAGTGTACCTGAAACTC
>DASXNP010000350.1:0-3794 GCA_036494985.1 Binataceae bacterium (SeqCode) | reverse complement strand
GCAACAACTGCTGGAAGCACTGGGGGATCGAAATCTGCACAAAGTTCCGGGCGTGATTACGCTGGACGGATCGGGACCGGCGCCAAAGCTGATGGAGAGTCTCGACCAGTTCGTTCCGGCGCGTCATCTGGCGCGCAAGCGCCACAAGTATTTCATCGGTGTCCTCGACCCGGCGGCATCGATCGAGTTCACGCGCGGATGCCCATGGGATTGCTCCTTCTGCAGTGCTTGGACCTTCTACGGGCGAAGTTATCGGCAGAGTTCGCCTGGTGCGGCGGCACAAGACATGGCAAGCATCGCCGAGAGCGGAGTCTTCATCGTCGACGACGTCGCGTTCATCCATCCCGAACACGGCTTTGCGATTGGTCAGGAGCTCGAACGCCATAAGGTCCGCAAGGAGTACTATCTGGAGACGCGTGCCGACGTGCTATGCCGGAACCCCGAAGTGTTTCGTTACTGGCACAAGCTCGGTCTGACCTACATGTTTCTCGGTCTCGAGGCGATAGACGAAGAAGGCCTGAAGCTGCATCGCAAGCGCTCGACCCAGAACCTCAACTTCCAAGCTTTGGATATCGCGCGTGACATCGGGCTGACGGTCGCCATCAACCTGATAGCCGATCCCGATTGGGACGAGCAGCGTTTTGAGGTAATTCGGCAGTGGGCGATTAGCGTGCCCGAGATAGTCCATCTCACGGTCGCTACACCATATCCGGGGACCGAATTGTGGCTGACCGAATCGCGCAAGCTCACGACACTCGACTATCGCCTGTTTGACATCCAGCACGCCGTGCTGCCGACGCGTCTGCCGCTGCAAAAGTTCTACGAGGAGTTGGTAAAGACTCAAAACGTGCTGAATCGAAAGCACTTGGGAGTCGCCGCTTTGAGGGCGACTGCGGGCATAGCCATTCGGCACCTGATGAAGGGCCAAACCAACTTCGTGAAGATGCTGTGGAAATTCAACAGCATTTACAATCCGCGGCGCCAGTACGAAGAGCACCTGCGCGAAGTCAAGTACGCGATGAGACCGCCGCAGGCGCTTACCACCGAGCGCCCCAAGGCGGCGGACTTGTTCGTACACTCGCCCGAAAAGCGCGTACGCATGACTGAAAAGGGCGCTCGCGCGGTCGGAGTTTCAAACCCAGGCGCCGTCGCCGCAGCCCGCTGATCCAATAACAGCCAAAAAAGCACTAATGTACCAGGCGTCACGGCGACGATCTGTCGCCGGATGAGAAGCGGGCCGAGCCTCGGTTGGAGCTTTGTCAGCCGCCTTGACGCGTCATATCCGTCACCGTTATGCAGGCGCCGAGCTGGAACTCGCCGGCCTTGGCCTTGATGGTTGAATCGGTAGATCTGGGCACGAGTCGGACAAGGAAACGCTAATCGACCGCACGCTGTAGAAACCCGTGCCGGACGGATCGAACCGGTGGTCGAGATGTTCGGCCAAGTACGGACAGCGGAGGGCACGTTCGGTCCCTGACGCTCGAATCCATACGGTTGCCCCTGCACGAACTGACATCCTGACGCGGTCGGTAGTAGGGTTAATCACTTGTCGTTTGCGACCCTCTTATTGTCGCCCTTGAGATAGCGATCGACGGCAGCCAGTAGAAGTCGTTCCACTGAAAAATGAAGCGCACGCGGGAAGTCGACGGAACCCTGAAATTAGAGTCATCTTTTAGATCTCCAGGAGTGGAAGGAAGTCGTTGCCCAGGGCGGACCAGACATGGCGGCGGGACCGGCGCCGCAAGGCGGCTCTGAATTCAAATCCCGGCCAGGTTCTCATGGTTTCGACACCGGCATTGCCACGGCGCCGGTTGAGTAGGCCACGGCGGCCGACGAGATCAACAGATCGGCTTTACTCTGGATTAGCGTATAGCGCGCGTTGGCGAGATCGCGGTCGGCGGTCAACAGCTCCACGATTGTACTAAGACCCTGCCTGTAGGTTTCGATGTTGGCGTCGTAGGCCTCTTGAGAAGCGGCCAAAAGCGCTTGTGCGTACTGGTACTTTTTCATCGCCGACTGAAACTCATAGTAGGACTTCCATACCTGGCCGATCGTATCGAGCTCGGCCGAATCGAGATCGGCGCGGGCGGCGCGGCTCTCGGCGGACGCCTCGCGTATCGCGTTGAGCCGCTCGAAGCCGGTAAAGAGGTCCCAGCGAAGAGACAACAACGCAGAATATACGGGCGTGTTGCCCTTGAGGGTGCTCTCGTTATTCCACGAGAAGCCGAAATTCGTCTCGCCATAGGAACCGTCGACTCCAAGGACGGGGTACCATTCGGCCTGGGCGCGCCGGACCGTTGACTGGCTTGATCGAAAATTCGCGAGTTGCGCCGCCAAGTCGGGCCGTTGGCGCACCGCCGAGTCGATCAGGTCATTGACCTCTTTGCCTAGACCATCGGGCACCGCCTGGGCTTGCAAGGATTGGACGGCAATGGCGGAGTTGGCTGGTACGCCAACCGCCACCGCGATGTCGGCTTGGGCCTCGCGCACGAGTACGCGCGCGTTTTCAAGATCGTAGATCGATTGTGCCGCCACCTGTTTGGCGAGCAGCAGCGCCGGCTGGGTCGCAAGTCCGACGCTCACGCGCTGGTCCACCGCTTCGAGATTGGTACGCGCCAAAGTTAAATTCTGCTCGGCTGCGATTACGCTGGCCTCCGCGGCCGCCAGCGCATAGAAGGATCGCTGGACGGCAAAAATCACATTCTGCATGGCGCGATTGAACGAAAGATTAGCCGCGATCAACTGTTCGGTCGCGGTTTCCGTATCGGCCGCGCGGCGTCCGAAATCAAGCAGGGTGTATTCGAGACTCACCTGCGGGTTGATGTACCACTGCTTCACCAGTCCATAGCGGCCCGGTGAGGGAAAGAATTCCCGTGTGTAGCCGCCGTCGGTTTCGGTACTGATGGTTGGATAGTAGTAGCTTCGCGTCTTGCCCAACTGCGCTGCCGCGGTGCGCGCCGATTCCCAAGCCCGACGGGTCTGCGGACTGTCCCGCAGGGCGAGCTCGCAAAGCGTGATCAGATCGTAGCGTCCGCCGCCAGTTTGGGTTGGGTGCGGAAGGGCGTTCGCGGATTCGGTCAGGACGCGGGAATCGCTGGCGTCTTGCAGCTGCCACTCTCGGGTCTCCTGCGGCGGCGCCCATCGGTCAGGGTCGATTTCGGGTTGCGCCGCGAACCAGGCGCATCCGCTGGCCGCGTGAAGGATCACGCAAGCAGCGATTGCGCCGCGCGCGCGCATGGTCGTTCTCCCGGCCCGCTCAAAAATCTGCGCCAGAACCATATCGTCTCCTTCGCGCTTCACGAATTGGACCGCGAGCTCTCTTGCAAGAACTAACGCGTTGAAACGGCCGCCCACATTCAGCAAGATCAGACGCGATGCGAATCGCCTCCGCAAGCGGCCGCGGCAACTTGATCACGCTTCCGATAATGGCGGCGTTGCTCGGTGGATGCGATCCAATCGTGAACATCGCCGGGGCGAATTTTCCCGCCTGGATGCTCTGCGGAATCGTGGGAGCATGTCTGGCGGCTGCGATGCGCCCGATCTTCGGGGCGCTGGGACTCGAGCCCTATCTGTTTCCGCAACCGCTGGTCTATCTGTGCCTCGCACTGATCTTCGGGTGCGTCACCTGGATAGCATTCTTCAACCGCATCTAAGGGAAAGCGCGCTTGCCGGAGCAGCAGTCAGACTCGCCCAACCCGGTCCTGAGAGCCGCCGGGCGAATTCTAAGCGCGATAGTTATCGTTTGCGCGGCCGCGCTGGTCGCCTATGTTGGGCGGCCCTATTACTTGTACCCC
>DASXNP010000349.1:0-2459 GCA_036494985.1 Binataceae bacterium (SeqCode) | reverse complement strand
TCGGAGGATGAGGTCCGTTCGGCGGCGATGGAGAGCCTGACGATCCGGCGTCATCTCGACGGAAAAACGCCTCGCAAAGTGATCTATGTCCCGCACAAATTGCTCAATCTTGTCGTCTGATGACGCATCGCCTGCGGGCTCGCGACGGCTAGGCGGGGTTTGCAACCTATGAGAGACAAGCGCCGTTATTGGTCGGTGGTCCTACCGATGCCCGCCGCTGCGATGACCCACGTCGTCCAGCAGGCGGAGCGTACTGGCCTCGAAGGTATCTGGGTGCCGCAACTCTGGAGCGCTCCCTTTACCGGCCTGGCCGCCGCCGCGATGGTGACCGAGCGGCTCAAACTGGGCGCCGGGGTCGCACTGGCGTTCACGCGCAGCCCGCTCGAAACCGCACTAGCCGCGCTCGATGTCGACACCATCAGCGGCGGACGGGCTGTGCTCGGTATCGGCACCAGTATCCGATGGTGGAACGAAGATTGGCACGGTGTCACTTACGGCAAGCCCATCGAGCATTTGCGCGAAGTTGTAGAGATAGTCCGCAGGATTGTCGCCCACGCCCATACCGGTGAGCTGGGCGTCTTCGAGGGTCGCTATCACAAGCTCGATCTGCGCTCGTTCAAATCTCTGATGCCTCCGGTGCGCACGCGAATCCCGATTTACGTTCCGGCGATCTTCGAAAGCGGAATTGCCCTGGCCGCCGAGATCGCCGACGGCATTCCCGGCCATCCGATCTGGTCCGCGCGATGGCTCCATAACGAAGTCCGGAACACGCTCGAAGCTTCATTGAACAGGCTTCGGCGCAACCGCGCGGAGTTTGATCTCAACGTTTGGGTCAACGCCGCGATAGGCTCCGACCGCAAACAGGCGATCGACGATGCGCGTCGCACAGTCGCCTTCTATGCACGGTTTTCGCAATACGAGAAATTCTTCGCTGCGCAGGGATTCGGCAAGGAGGCTCGCGCCGCGACCGAAGCCAGCTCGCGCAATGATCTCGATGCGATGTTCAAGGCGATTCCTGATGAGATGGCGAATACCTTCGCGATCGCAGGAACCCCCGACGAAGTGCTCCAACGGATCGAGGATCTTTGGCGCACCGCCGACTCGATCACGATCAGCCCGCCAACCTACTTCCTTGAACCCTCCAAAATTGCGACCTATCAATCCGCGATTGCCCAGACCTTCTACGCTTGAAGACTTCACGTTCTGCGTGCGATGCTCGCCTACCCTGGACTGAAGCAAGGAGCTATCCACGATGGCCGAGGAACTTCTCAAGATCGAGCGCCGTCCCAACTACCTGATCCTGACGCTTAACCGCCCGGAAAAGCGCAACTCTCTCAATCAGCCGCTGATCGAATTGATGGCAGGCGCGATCGAGCCGGTCGAAAAGGACAAGGAGATTCGCGCGCTCGTGATCCGCGGCGAGGGTAGCAGCTTCTGCGCCGGAATCGATCTCAAAGAGGTCGCGGAAGAGGAGGGAGGCCACAATCCGAACAGTCTCGAAAACGTCTTCGGGCGGCTCGAGAAGCTCCCGGTTCCAACCATCGCTGCAATCAATGGCGCAGCGCTGGCAGGTGGTCTCGAACTCGCCCTTCACTGTGACCTTCGAATCGCGGGCGAAGATGCACGGCTCGGCATGACCGTGGCTAAGGTTGGCTTGCTGGTTCCCTACGATTTCATCCGCAAGCTCATCGAGGTCTGCGGAGCTGCGAACACCTCGATGATTCTCTACACGGCCGATCTCTTCGACGCCCGACGCGGCTTGCAGATGGGTCTCGTGCACGAGGTGGTGCCCAACGCCAAATTGTATGAAGCAGCTGTCGGGTTGGCGGAGAGAGTGTCGGCGAACGCGCCGCTGTCGCTGCGCGCCATGAAGCAGTCGCTGCGCCGCAGCATGAGCGAATCCTTCGATGCCTACCATCGGGACATCCTCGATCTCGGACGGGCAGTTCGCGCCAGCAAGGACGCGAAAGAGGGAGTGCGAGCATTTGTAGAGAAGCGCAAGCCGCAATGGCGCGCCGAGTGATTGTTCGAGGCCCAGGGGTGTAATGGTCGAGCCCAATCCCGACGAATTAAAGCAGGTGCTTGCCACCATCGATCCTACACAGATGGAAATGGCGCGCGATCTCCTGACCGAGGGTGGTATCGAGTGCTTCATCTTCGACGAAGACTCGTCGCGGATGCTTGGCAGTGCTGCCGCGGTGCCGGCGCGCCTAATGGTGCACGTCGACGACTACGAAGAGGCGCTCCAAGCCCTGAAGGAACTCGGCTTCGAGGCCTAGGGGCATCGGTCCACAAGTACGGCAAGCGTGACCCAATGCGGCGGAATGCGAATGAGCTAGAACTCAGCCAATCTCCGCTTCGCCGTCGCCAATCACGCAGGCCACGATCAGTTCCGGATTGTCAAACGCCGCGCCGAAGCTATGCACCAGCGCGTATCCGAGTTCGCCGCCTTCGTGGAT
>DASXNP010000348.1:0-5562 GCA_036494985.1 Binataceae bacterium (SeqCode) | reverse complement strand
CTCGCCCTCGCCGCGCACCACACAATCTATGGCGCCGGCGGCGTGCTCCAGAAACTCTTGGGCGACAAACGAGCCGCTATGCCCACCAACGAAGATGAAGGCGTCGCGGAACTTTCGCCGGATCTCTTTGGCTAGGTCGATTATCTCGGGAATATTGGCCAGGTAGTTGCTCGAAAACCCAACCGCCTGGGGCTTGAAATCTTCGATTTCCTTGAACAAGTCCGAATGTTTGAAAATTTGTAAGTCGAGCATCCGCACATCGTGGCCCGCGGCAAGCGCCGCAGCCGCGACACGCTCTAATCCGAGCGGTTCGAGACGCAGATAGATCTCGCTGTACATCAGCGGGCTCGGATGTACGAACAGAACGCGCATCGCATTCCTCCTGCCCTTCGATTGCCACGCCGGAGCGGGTACTTACCGACCTCTGAGCCCCGAAAGCTAGACGACGAGTTAGAACCATATTGGTCGCCCGACCGCTCGGTCAAGACTTCCAGACCGTCCGGTCAATTCAAAATAACGCGGAGGCGATCCCATCCGCCTTGACAGACGCGCGGCCGCGCCGGACTCTGGTCAGGTTCCATTTTAACCTAAGGGATGCGCAGCAAATGCAATACGCGAAATTAGGAAGAACCGGACTGAGCGTCTCCAGAATCTGTTTGGGATGCATGAGCTACGGCGACAAGAAGTGGCGCGACTGGGTATTAACCGAAGAGGAGGCGAAACCGCATTTCGCGCGCTCGATCGAAGCCGGAATTAACTTTTTTGACACCGCCGACGTCTACTCGGTCGGAGTCAGCGAGCAAGTCACCGGTAAGTGGCTTCGCGAGATGGCTAAGCGCGACGAAATCGTGCTGGCGACCAAGGTCTTCGGTCCGATGGCGTCGGGCCAGAATCGAGGTGGGCTCTCGCGCAAGCACATTATCGAGGGGTGCGAAGCGTCGCTGCGTCGTCTCGGCATGGACTATATTGACCTTTACCAGATACATCGCTGGGACTTTAACACTCCGATCGAGGAGACCCTTGAAGCGCTGGATTCGCTCGTACGATCCGGCAAGGTCCGCTACCTCGGCGCGAGCAGCATGGCGGCATGGCAGTTCGCCAAGGCACTGTTCACCGCCAAGGAGCATGGATGGCATCGCTTCGTCTCGATGCAGAACCATTACAACCTCGCCTATCGTGATGAAGAGCGCGAGATTAATCCGCTCTGCATTGATCAGGGCGTCGGGCTCATCCCTTGGAGTCCGCTGGCGCGCGGATTCCTCTCGGGTAATCGCAAGCGCGGCGAAAAACCGGTCGAGACCACGCGATCCAAGAACGATCAGTTCGCCGATATGATGTACTTCAAGGCGTACGATTTCGACGTCGTCGACGCCTGCGCCGAGGTAGCCAAGGAGCGCGGCGTGACCCCCTCGCAGGTGGCGCTCGCGTGGATTCTGCAGGCGCCAGGCGTGACTTCGCCGATCATCGGATCGACCAAGTTAAGCCATCTGGAGGAAGCGACGAAGGGCGTCGATATCAAGCTTGGCAGGGAAGAGGTCGCGGCGCTGGAGAAGCTCTACGTGCCGCATCCGATCCTCGGCCACGAGCAGCCGACCGGCGCGCGGATGGTACATTGACGGTGGAAGTCAACGGCGTAGCACATGTGATGCTCACGGCGGGCGATTTCGACAAGTGCGTCCCGTTCTATGAAAAGCTGCTCAACTTCCTCGGCTTGAAGACCATTTTCAAGACGCACGAGACGCTGTACTGCGTCGGCGGACGCACCGCGGTGGGCCTGGTCAGGCCCGACCTCAACTACGAGGGCTCCCGTTTCGTTCAGGCGCGCGTGGGGCTCCATCACCTGTGCCTGCGCGCGCGTGAACCCGCCGACGTCGACGCGGTTCATGAGTTCGCAAAAGAACTCGGCGCGAAGATAGTTCACGCGCCGGAAGAGGGAACCTGGGCGCCGGGTTACTATTCGGTCCTGTTCGAGGATCCCGACGGCATCCGCATCGAAGTAAACCATGTCCCGGGGAAGGGTTTGCTCGCCGAAGCGTAGTTGAATTTGAGGAGCCGGAGAAAACATGGCCCTGGCGAAATCGGCAGCTGGGGTTCGGGTGAACTTACGGCACCTTGCTGCTGGTCGAGGTGCTCGCTGGCGACGGGCTAGGTGCTGCCACTCCGGTCGGCCGCTGCAATTTTCATAAACGCGGGCGCGATTCTATCCCGGTACGTTACGGCTCGATTGGCCTGGCAGTCGGGTCGCAAGGGTCTTTCCGCTCACCGCTGGGCGAAAGCAAACGAAGGGCGCCGTCTAGCGGATGCGCCGTTGTGACACGGGCTCCCGGGCAGCTGCAATCCGGCCGCGCCGGCGGGCCGACGGCAGCTTCGGGACCGCACGCTTCAGCGCGGCTACTACCGCTAGCGAAGCTGACTCTGCTAGGCGACGCCCTCGACAAGAATGGACTGGCCGCGGCTTATTGTGGCCGGACAATCTTGCTCCGCAGAAACCCTGCCAGTTGCACGGCAAGGGCGCCCGCTTCGACCAACTAAGGTCCGGCGACGATGTAAGACCACTGTCGCCATCGCCAGGCGCGCGGCGCCGGCCCGAGCGAAAATCGGAAAGAAGCTCTTGGGCTTGACGCCTTACCGCTTCGGGAGGTTGAGGACGGCGAAATCTTCCTTGCGCAAAGGCCAGTCCCAATCGAGGAAGAATTCATCGAGTTGAGGCGGCGAGACCGGAGTACCAGACAGCATCGCGTGAGCCTGGCCGCGATGGTGTATCTGATGCGTGAACAGGTGCGGTAGGACCGCTTCGACGCGCTCCGGCGGGGGACTGCCATCTCCTCGATCGAGCAAGACCGCCGAGCTCAGCACCGCTTCAGTCAGCGAATCGCAAAAGGTGATCAAGCGCCGGTCGGCCTGCTCTTGCTTCGCAGTCAAGTCAGCCAACTGATCAATCTCGACCTCCTGCCAGATTGCGGCGCAGCGGCCGGCTTTTTCGAGCGCGTCGATGTAGAAGAGGTCAACCCCGTAGATGTGATTGAGCGTAAGGTAAATCGAGGGAAAAAAGCTGACCCGGGTCGCGCGGTAATCGGCCCGAGACAACTCCGCGCAGGCCCGATGGAGGCGGTAGTTGGACCATCGGTTGTTGCGGGCCATCGAGCGGAAGTGATCGACCAGGTTCATAAGCAGGCTCTAACTCAAGCTTGACGAGACAGCAAGGCGGGCCGTTGTCCGCCCCATGGAACTACGGTCTGCTGCCTCAACCGAGCCATCTCGCTTTGCGCGTAGCTGGCAGTCACAGCGGCGAGACCGGTCCGGATGAGGATGACTCGGGTCCCTTGGGATAGACCTTAAGAACAGTAAAGCGATCAAGCATCACCTTGCCCGGCTCGAAATTGGACGGCTTGGAGACCTCAGACGCGCGGCACATATGTACTGCGACCTTGCCCCGCGAGCCGCGCGCTTTTGAGTACCAAGCGGAAAGCTCGGCTGCACGGAGCGCGACCTCGCGCGGAATGCCGATCAAGGATTCGGGATTGCGGATTATGACGTGGCTACCGCTGTGGCCTGCGACGTGAAGCCAGAAGTCGTCCGGCTCGGCCACGTCGAAGGTCAACCGATCGTTTTCGTAGTCGCCCTTCCCCACCAGAACGTCGAAGCCGTCGACCTTTATTGTTCGGTAAGGTTTGCCTTTGGACATTGCGATCGATTGTAGCAGGCGTGCGGTTCTGAACCTTCAGGGGCATCAGAAACCAAGGGCGCAACGGGAAGCACCGCTTGGCCAACACGAGGCGGGGTGAGAATGAGCAAGCCAGCGATTAAGGGGTGATGACACCTGGCTCAGGCAACCCGGCCGGAGTCCCGAACCGGCCACTGCCGGACCGGGTTTGGGGGCCCTAGGATGTTAGGCGCGGGCCTAGAAGTTGGGTGTCAGGCCCTTGGGCTGATTCGCTTCCCACCGCGGCCAAGGGTCGGCGGCGGGACGCCGCGGTACCGCCATGCGTCTTAAGCATTCCGAACTATTTCTGTCGTTCAGCAGCGAGACCCTCCAAACCCGCGGGAGGAGTCGGCGCGCTGCGCTTCATCTTAGGTCCACAGAGCTTGTCCAAAACCCGTCGAGACCCGGAGTTGAGGCTGCAAGCCTCGCTTCGCAGCGCTCCTTCGGTTTCGCTCTTGCAGTCGGGCGGGCGTGCCGGGTCCCGGACGAAAAGGCGAGGATGTCAAGCGCGATGAAGCACATGCGAGAGCGCGACCAGCACGACGCCGCCGGCCGTCGCCATGATTATCTGACCGATCGCGCCGTGAACCGCCAACCCAAGCGCGCTAAAAAGAAAGCCACCTATCAGACCCCCGACCAGTCCGAGCACGATGTCGATCAGAACTCCGTAGCCGCTACCCCTCATTATTTGGCCGGTCAGCCAGCCCGCGATAAGCGCTATGATTATTGCTATAAGCATTGGGACTTTCTTGAATCACCTCTTGCGGCCAATCGGCGGACTCTTAACATCAAGGGATTCGTCGCCGGGGTTGTTTGCGCTTATAGGCGAGCCAAATTGCGTCGCCTTCATCCTCCGGGCTGCGCGTAGAATGAGCGCGCAGGCGGCGTTGGTCGATTACTTCTTCTGCTCCATTGGGGCGCCGCAACATTTGATCTGACCGGTGCCGCCCTTGGTTACGATTACCTGCGAACTGCACTTGCTGCAGATGTAAACCTTGCCGAGCTGATTAGCCATTAGTTCCTTCCCGTGCCTTCCAAGACTTCATGCCGAGCGCGCCGCGTCAGGCCCCTTTGAAGAGCGGCTTGCGCTTCTCCATAAAGGCTCTAACGCCTTCGGCGCGATCAACAGTCGTTTGTAGCAATGCATAAAGGTCTTCCTCAAGCCTAACGCCCTGCCCTAGCGTCATGTCAAAACCCTTCAGAACCGCCTCTTTGACCAGGCGCGCGGCCAGAGGACCGCGACCGTCGAGCACGGCGAGCAATTCGGCGGCCGATTTCTTTAGCGCAGCAGGGTTGGGCGCGAGGTAGGTGAGCATCCGCAGCCGCATCGCCTCGCGCCCGTCAATCGCGCCGCCAGTCAGCAGCATTTTCAAAGCGGGACCGACGCCGATGAGTCGCGGGAGGCGCTGGGTACCGCCGAAGCGCGGCAGATGGCCGCGGGTCAGTTGCCGCAGCGCGAACTTCGCGTTTGCGACGGCCAGCCGCAAATCGGTGGCAAGGGCGAGCTCGAGTCCTTCGTCAAGCGCATCGCCGTTGATGATCGCCAGCGTGGGCTTGGCGAGCGCAGCGAGCGATTCGATCACTGCGGGGTCGACATTGGAGTCAAATCCACCGCAGAAGGCACCTTCGGCTCCGACCACCGCGAGCGCGTGGATCGAATCGTCATCCTCGGCTTCTTCGATCAGATCGATCAATCGAGATGCCATCGCCGCGTTGATCCGATTGAGGGGAGGGCGCGCGAACTTGGCGATCACGCACCCGCCCTCCCGCGATGTTTCGATTGCCCCGGCCGACAGCGCCGGGGATTTTCGCTTTGACTGAACTGCCATCGACTAGCGCCGCGCTGCGCCTTCAACCGG
>DASXNP010000347.1:0-4799 GCA_036494985.1 Binataceae bacterium (SeqCode) | reverse complement strand
CCACCACCACAACCACGCCGCACTAAGCCAGTAACCCGCGCATCTGGCTTATCAACGCCGTGCGCTCGCAGATTAGCAACGAGCGCACTCGGTGCAGCTCGAGCATGTCCTGCCGCACCGCTACGAATCGCATCGACGGTCGTGCAACCGCCTCGCTGATGGCCTCTGCGTCTCTCGCGTCGCTCTTGCTCGACTTCAAGTACGGGCATACGAAGCGCGGGCTCATCAGCCTCACTTCGTGCCCCAGCTTCGCGATCTCGCGCGCCCAGTAGTGTGCGCCACCGCAGGCTTCCATTCCGACCAGGCAGCTCTTAAGTTGCGCCATGAATAGCAATCGCTGGCGGCGCCGAAGCTGGCACTGCAACTACCGTGTTGCCCCTGGCGTCGACCCCGTGAACTCGGAACAGATTCTTTGCTAAATCGACGCCCAGCGTTCTAATATCCGTTTCCGGTAGTCGATCCGATCCGATCGGCGAGTTCGATTTGAGCGAGGGCGTCCCAGTAGACATTATACTCGCTGCGCTCCTGCCACGGGCGGGGTGTCTCCATTTCATAGAGTAGTCCAAACTTCATGTTGCCCTCTGGGAGCTTCCGGTCTCCAAGCGCAAAGCGTCATTACTTCGCAAGTCCCTCGGCCTTCAGCGCTTCATGCACCTTGGGGCGCGCGGCGACGCGTCCGACGTAGGCCGCAAGGTTGGGGTATTGTTTAAGATCGATACGGACGAAGTTCGTCCAGTTCACGATCGTAAACGCGTATGCATCCGCCACGGTGAAATGGCTGCCCAGCAGATACTGACGGCTCGCCAGCTGCTCGTTTATATAGCTAAGCCTCTTGGCGATATTGGTCTTGGCGGTCTGCTTGACCTCGTCTGAAGTCGCGGGGTTGAAGAGCGGACCGAAGCTCTTGTGAAGCTCGGTGCCGATGAACGTGAGCCATTCCTGGAGACGATAGCGTTCGATGCTGCCCGCCGCAGGCGCCAGCCCACTTGCCGGCCTCTGGTCGGCCAGGTACTGAACGATCGCAGGGCCTTCGGTGAGAACGCTGCCATCATCTAGGCGCAGTGCCGGCACGTAGCCTTTCGGGTTCACCGCCATGTAATCCTGGCCGGTTTCGGTCTTGTGGTCGGCCAGGTTGACCTTTTCGAGATCGATCGGGATGCCGGCTTCGCAGGCAACGATGTGCGGCGAGAGCGAGCAGGCGCCCGGTGAGTAGTAGAGTTTCATGGAATCCTCCTTGTCGATCAGGCCGTTCGCGCCGGCCTTTTCAATCGGTGTGCGTGATTTGTACCAATTGGTTCGATCGTTAGCCAGGGTCAAGATCGCTGGTGGGGACCGGGCAAGTGATTCATCGAGCCCCAAAACCGCTGACGCATGCCCGGTCGTGGCGCACAAGGCGAACTGCATGACGAGTTCGCCCAAGCGCGGAGCACGCGAGCGGCTTCTGGCGGCAGCGATGCATTGCGGTGCACGGCGTCGGGAAGTTGAGCCCGCGACAACCCGCTGCAGCCCTCGGTACGAGCCATCGGATGGCCGAACTATCACTTCGACTCCAAGGAGGGCTTTTGGTTGAGTCGAGCGCGCGGTTGAGCGGCACAGGCGGGAGGTGGTCCAAAAGATCAACGCCGACGACACTTTGACGTCGGCCCAGCGTTGCGACAGATGTGCCTTCGTCTGAGCGACCATCTGCTCTCGCCCTACAAGAGGTTCCTCTTCGAGCTCTACGGACAGGCTCTGCAGGGGTCGTCCGCGCACGACTGCCTTGCTGGGCGGCGCCGTGGAGAGCCGGCTGCGCCATTGGAGGAGGTTTTTCGGCGCGCGAGTGCGCCGGTAGCGACCGCGCGAGACGATGCTCGACTCGCACTCGCACTAACCCGGGGTCTGCTGCTCGACCGCCTTGCCACGGGTGAGGGGTCGCCGTCGAACGCTTCATGTCCCGCTATGTGGCGAGGCTCTTGCAGAGTCCGGGAAACCCCGGCGCCCGCGGCGACGCGCGCGCGCCAAGGCCTACGTTTTTCGCGTCTGGTTTCAAAGCGCTTGCGCCACTTCCGCCTACTGAGCCATGAAGCCGCCGTCGACCGGCATGGGCAGTCCGGTCACGTAAGAGGCCCGATCCGAACACAGCCAAGCCACCGTCTCGCCGATTTCCTCCGCTTCGCCCAAGCGTTTGAGCGGACCACCGCGCGCAAATCGCGCTTCCGCCTCCGGTTGCTCACCGAGCAGCCGGGCCATCATCGGCGTTCGAATCGGTCCCGGGCAGACCGCGTTGATCCTGATCTTATGCCGGCCGTACTCGATGGCGGCCGCTCGGGTTAGACCGGCGACACCGTGCTTGGCTGCAACGTACGCGGGCATCCCCGAGACTCCCACCAAGCCTGCGCCCGACGAGGTGTTAACGATCGCCCCTCCATGACCCTGCTTTAGCAGAAGCGCGATTTCGGCCTTCATGCAAAGCCACACCCCGGTCAGATTTGTTGCAATAACGCGATCCCAGTTTTCCTGACCGCACTCGTGAGTCATTCCGCGCTGCCCTTCGATTCCTGCGTTGTTGAATGCGCAGTCAAGCCGCCCGTAGGTCGCAGCCGCCTTCGATACGGCCGCCTCAACATCTACCACCTTGGAGACATCCGTCTTGATGAACACCGCTTCACCACCGGTATCATGGATCAGCGCAAGGGTTTGCTTTCCTCCGTCTTCCACTACGTCGGCGAGAACCAGCTTCGCACCTTCTCGAGCAAAAATCCTCGACGCGGCGCGACCAATTCCCGACCCTGCGCCGGTGATTAGCGCTATTTTGCCATCCAAAATTCCAGCCATAATACGAAACCCCTCCGATAGGTTTGATTAATTGACCGTTTTCGCGTTCAGCTTTTGCCGCGGATCGTTTTGAACTCCACTGCTCTTCAAGGGCAAGCCTCGACCCGCTGACAATCGAATCTTCCGCGCCCTCGACTATCACAACCTGTGGCCAGAGGCGAAGAAGCGCTTAACCCCGGGTCGGCCAGTCCTTCCAGGCCTCCGACCCAAATGTGCCCGAACCGCAACATAGGACGAGCGCAAAAATGCGGGGATTAGATTTGCACGAGCGCCCTCTTGGTACGATGTAGACAGCGGGGCCGACTTGTTATTGTTAAGCGCGCATCTATCTGGCCGAGGTCGGGTCGGTGCGAGTCTTCAAGCTTCGATGCCGCTAGGGCGCCCCTCTACCTGTCCTGCCACGGCAAGGGTCTTGAAAGATCCGGGTCTGTGAGTATCAGGTGCGCTATTGATTCGACTGTCGATCGTCGTCCCGGTTCTCAACGAACAAGAAGTTCTTAGCGCCACTTTGGCGGCGATCCAAGAGGGCGCACCTGATGCCGAGGTCATCGTTGTCGATGGAGGCAGCTCCGATGCCAGCGTTCGGATTGCCGAACAATTTACTGATCAGGTTCTAGCAGCTCCGCGGGGACGCGCGCAGCAACAAAATCTCGGGGCGGCACGATCTTCGGGTGAGGCGCTGGTCTTTGTACATTCCGACACGATCGTTCCCCCAACCTTTAGCGACGACATCGCCGCAGCGCTTACCGATCCGTGGGTCTGCGGGGGCCGATTTGATATTCGTTTCGATGACCCGCGGGCGATCAGCCGCCTGATCGGGCGGGCAATCAGCCTGCGGTCGCGCCTGACCCGTTCCGCGACCGGCGATCAAGCTATCTTCGTAAGACGAGCCACGTTTGCCCGGCTCGGAGGATTTCCCGAAATCCCGATCTGTGAGGACCTGGCCCTCATGCGGCTTCTCAAGCGCGCCGGCCGCGTCGCGTGCCTTCGATCAACCGTGACAAGCTCGGCGCGGCGTTGGCAGCATGGCGGCTTTGCGCGAACCATCGTGCTCTTGTGGACGATCAAATCGCTGTATTTGTGCGGCGTCGCGCCCGAGCGGCTGGCCCGCTGGTATGCCGACGTGCGATAGTTTCCTTCGCCCAAGGAAGCTTGAGCTAAATGCGGTACGAAAGCCTGAACCTTCTCCTTAAAGAGATTGTCACCGAAAACGGCAAGGTCGACTACTCGCGGCTCGCGACTCGGCGCCAGCTTCTCGATCAAGCGGTAAAGGAATTCGCGGAGCGGGGTCCTGACAACGACGAGGCGGGATTTCCGACCGATGAGCAAAAGCTCGCATACTGGCTCAACGCATACAACGTGTTTACCCTCCACACGATCATTCAGGAATATCCGATCTCGTCGGTTTGGAAAACGCGCGAAGGCCAGTTTTTCCAGCGCCGCCGCCACCTCGCGGGTGGCAGACTCGTTAGTCTCGACGATATCGAGCACCAAATCCTGAGAGCACAGTTTATCGAACCGGCGATTCATTTCGCGATCAACTGCGGCATGAATGGGTGTCCGGCCCTACGGCCGACCGCCTATCAGGGCGAAGGAATTCGCGAAACACTGCGCACGACCACTGAACGGTTCCTTTCGAATGAATCGAATTGCCGAATCGACCATCAGGCGCGCCGGATCTTCATCTCGCGGATTTTCAAAATGTACGCCGAGGACTTCGGCCACCGCCACGGCTCCACACGCGATTACCGAGCCGGCGTGCTCCGCTTTGTTGCGCAGCACACCGGCGTTTCATTCGAAACAATTGCCGAGTACGAGGTCCTCTACAACGTCTATGACTGGGGGTTAAACGATTCACGCCGAGAACCGCATCTGGGTCCAATTCTTTTCCATGAACCGGTGGAACACTTCACGGAAGGAGATCACGAGCTTCGCGAACTGCATCTTTACGAAGGCAACTTCTGCAATCGCACCTGCTCCTGGTG
>DASXNP010000346.1:0-6531 GCA_036494985.1 Binataceae bacterium (SeqCode) | reverse complement strand
ACCAGATCCATGGCAACGATGCCGTGACCCCTGTCGAAGAGACGCTTCGCGCTGTCGACACCCTGGTCCAGCTGAGGAAGGTCCGCTACATCGGCTGCTCCAACTGGCAGGCATGGAGGATCGCCAAAGCGCTGGGCATCTCAGCGCTCAGGAACCTGGCCAGATTCGACACGCTTCAGGCTTATTACTCGATCGCCGGGCGCGATCTCGAACGCGAAATAGTTCCCCTGCTGGAATCCGAAAAGGTCGGCCTGCTGGTGTGGAGTCCGCTGGCAGGCGGCTTGCTATCCGGCAAGTTTAGCCGAACGAACCAGAAAGCCGCGGATTCGCGCCGCAGCGAAATCGACTTTCCGATCGTGGATAAAGAGCGCACCTGGAAGATCCTCGACGTGATCGCTCCAATCGCAAAAGCACATGGGTGTAGTCCCGCGCGTATCTCGCTCGCGTGGCTGCTTGCGAAGCCTGTGGTCACTTCGATCATCGTCGGCGCGAAACGCCTCGAGCAGCTTAAGGACAATCTCGCGGCGGTCGAACTCTCACTCACCCCTGACGAGCTTAGGCAGTTAGATCAGGTCAGCACTCTTCCCCCTGAATACCCAGGATGGATGCTGCCGTTCCAGGGAGCCGACCGTCTGAAGTTAGTTAACAAGTGGGAGCTTCTACAGTCATAAGGATTGCAGGAAGTTTTGTAGGTAGTTTGTATGTATCGGATTCAATTGCATCGATTTCTTCTGGCAACGACTTTCGTTGCATTGTTAGTAACAGTTATCCCGGGCTGCAAAGGAGTGGTTGCGAAGCAGGTACCACCGCCGGCGGCGGTCACGGTAAGTCTTCCAGTCCAGCGCGAGGTGGTCCGTTGGGATCAATACAGCGGATATCTCTCGTCGCCCAAAACCGTCATCGTCAGTGCGCGGGTCAGTGGACTTATCGAACAAGCGCCTTTCGAGGAAGGTGCGATCGTCCATGCGGGCGACCTGCTGTTCAAGATTGATCCGCGCCCGTTCCAGGCGGATGTCGACAACAAGAAAGCCGCGGTGGCTCAAGCCAGGGCGACCGCGATCAAAACGAGGGCTGACTTCGGCCGTTCCACCGAACTGATCAAGCAGCAGGTCATCGCGCCGTCAGATTTCGACACGACTAAAGCCTCGTATGGCGAAGCTGCTGCATCACTGGATGCGGCCGAAGCAGCGCTCGAGACCTCCCGCCTCAATCTCGAGTGGACCGAGGTGCGCGCTCCGATCACGGGCCGCGTCAGCCGCATGAACGTGACGGTAGGCAACCTGGTCAACGGCGGTTCGGGACAGCCGACTCCGCTGACCACGATCGTCTCGATCGATCCGCTCTATGCCTACATCAACGTTCCCGAAAGCGCGGCGCTGCGTTACCAGCAGCTCGCGCTGAACGACAAGCAGGGCAACGTCGCGGGCGCAAACGTCGCGTGTTCGCTGCAACTGGAAAACGAAACGAATTTTCCGCATCAGGGCGTCATCGATTTCGTCGACAACCAGGTCGATGTGAGTACCGGCACGCAGCAGATCCGTTGCGTAATCGGCAATCCCACGACTATTCTGACGCCGGGGCTGTTCGCCCTCACGCGCATCCCGGCCAGCGGACGTTACCAGGCATTGCTGATTCCCGATGCGGCGGTGAACACCGATCAGGACGAGCGCTACCTGCTGATCGTCGGCGCCAACAACGTCGTGCAACAGCGACCGGTCAAGTTGGGTGACCTGTTTGGCACTCTGCGTGCGATTACCGACGGCCTGAAGCCAGGTGAGAAGGTCATCGTCAACGGAATGCAGTTTGCGCAGGCCGGTGCGATGGTCGTCCCGCACGAGGTGCCGATTCAAACCACGTCGCTCGACGCGATGGAGAGCGACACGACAAGGCCCCCGATCGCGCAAGCGACTCCTGACATGCGGACTGCCTACCAGTCAGATTTGCGACCTGCCGCGAAGGTGCGCCAGTGAAGATTGCACACTTCTTTATCGATCGTCCGGTCTTCGCGATCGTCCTTTCGCTGGTCGCGCTTATCGCCGGTACGATCGCGATGTTCACGCTGCCGATCGCCCAATATCCGCAGATCGCGCCGCCGACTGTGACCGTGGCCGCTACCTATCCCGGCGCCAACGCCGAGACCGTCGCGAAGACTGTCGCGACGCCGCTCGAGGAACAGATCAACGGCGTCGAGAACATGCTGTACATGTCCAGCCAGTCCACCAACACCGGGAACCTGAACTTGACGGTGACGTTCAAGGTCGGCACCAACCTTGACGTGGCGCAGGTGCAGGTGCAGAACCGGGTGGCGATCGCGCTGCCGCAGCTTCCGTCCGAGGTGCAGCTGCAGGGGATCATCGTCAAGAAAGCGTCGCCGGACATCACGCTAGCGCTCGCGTTCTTCTCGCCCGACGGGTCGCACGATTCGATCTTTCTCAGCAACTACGTGACCCTGCAAGTGAAAGATCAGATCACTCGGCTGCCCGGCGTCGGCGATACCAACCTGTTCGGCGTGCGCGACTACTCGATGCGGCTGTGGCTCAATCCTGACGAGATGGCGGCGCGGAACATGACCGCGGGCGACGTCGTCAGCGCGGTTAGAGAGCAGAACATCCAGGTCGCAGCGGGAATCGTCGGTGGACCGCCGCTCGCCAAGGGTACCTCCGCGTTCCAGTACACGTTGAATGCGCAGGGCCGGCTGACGGATCCGTCCGAGTTCGCCGACATCGTCGTCAAGGTGGGCGCCGACGGCCGCATCACGCGCTTGAAGGAGATAGGCCGGGTCGAACTGGGCGGCGCCGACTACGGCACGACGGTTGACTACAATGGGCATCCCGCGGTCGCGCTGGCGGTTTTCCAACTGCCCGGCACCAACGCGATCGACACGGCCAACGTGATCTACGCCAAGATGAAGGAGCTGAAGAAGCGCTTTCCTCCCGGCGTGGATTACGCCGTCGCGCACGACACGACGCCCTTCGTCCGCGAGAGTATCCACGACCTGATCAATACGCTGCTCATCGCGATCAGCCTGGTGGCGCTGGTGGTGCTGGTGTTCCTGCAAAGCTGGCGGGCGTCGCTGGTGCCGATTCTTGCGATACCCGTGTCGCTGGTCGGCACCTTCGCGGCGATGTGGCTGGTGGGATTCTCGCTGAACATGCTGACGCTGTTCGGCCTGGTGCTGGCTATCGGGATCGTGGTGGACGACGCGATCGTCGTGGTCGAGAACGTACAGCGCTGGCTGGACGAGGGCGAAAGCCCGCGCGATGCGGCGTTCAAGGCGATGGACGAGGTCACGCCGGCCGTCATCGCGATCGCTTTCGGCCTCTCTGCCGTTTTTATTCCGGTCGCTTTCATTCCAGGTATCACCGGCCGTTTCTATCAGCAGTTCGCGTTGACGATCGCGTTCTCGACTCTGCTCTCGGCGTTCATCTCGCTGACGCTTAGTCCGGCGCTGTCGGCGTTGTTGCTCAGGCCGCACGACGCCAAACAAGACTGGCTAACCAAGTCGCTCGACTTCGCGCTCGGCTGGTTCTTCCGGCTGTTCAACGAGGCCTTCGAGCTGGCCAACCAGTGGTACATCAAGGCGCTGCACTACGTGGTCCGCTACGGGGTAATCACACTGATTGTTTACGTCGGGCTGGTTTATGTGGCTTACGGCATGTTCAAAATCGTGCCGACCGGTTTCATTCCGACCCAGGACCAGGGCTACCTCATCGTGAACGTTCAGATGCCGGACGCGTCTTCGATCGATCGGACCGACGGCGTGATGTCGCAACTGGCGGACCTCGCGCTGAAGACCAATGGAATTCGCGACGCGTTCGCGGTTTCCGGTTTCTCCATCCTGACTGGCGCCAACTCATCCGCAGCGGGGCTGTTGTTCGTTCACTTGACGCCTTTCGCTGATCGCGCAGGCAAGGCCGATCTGACTGCGGCCGCGATCGCGAAGAATCTCACGCAGCGAATCGCCACGGTGGAAGGCGGGCAGGCGGCGGTGCTGATGCCGCCGGCAGTTAGTGGAATTGGAAACGCCGGCGGATTCAAGATGCAGGTCGAAGACCGGTCCGGCAGCGCCACGCCCCAACAACTCCAGGCCGCGACCCAACATCTGATCGACGCGGCCCACAGTCGCCCCGAGTTGAGCCACTTGTTCTCGACCTTTCGCTCGAGTGTTCCGCAGATTTACGTCAACGTGGATCGCGTGAAAGCCAAGCAGCAGAACGTCGCGGTCACCGACGTGTTCCAGGCGCTGCAAGTTTATCTCGGCGGCTTCTACATCAACGATTTCAACTATCTCGGCCGCACCTGGCATGTGATGGCGCAGGCCGACGCCCCGTTCCGCGCCAGCGTCGCACAGGTGGCCCTGCTCAAGACGCGCAATCTCGCCGGCCAGATGGTTCCACTCGGTGCACTCGCCGAGATGAAGGACATCGTCGGTCCGGATCGGATCCAAAGATACGATTTGTACAGCTCAGCCGATATCATCGGCGCCAACGCACCCGGCTACAGCAGCGGCCAGGCGATCGCCGCGATGGAGGAAACCGCCGACGCGCAGCTCCCCAGGCAATACAATTACGAGTGGACCGATTTGGCCTTCCAGGAGAAGGCGGCAGGCGGTCTGGCGTTCCTGATATTCCCGCTCTGCATGCTGTTCGTGTGGCTGACGCATTCTGCCGAATACGAAAGCTTTGCGCTCTCGACCGCGATCATCCTGATCGTTCCGATGTGTCTGCTCTGCGGTATCACGGCGGTCTGGGCGCGGCACATGGACAACAACATTTTCACCCAGATTGGATTCGTGGTGCTGGCTGGAATGAGCGTGAAAAACGCTGTGCTGATCGTTGAGTTCGCCAAGCAGCAGCAGGAGCATCATCCGGACATGACGGCCGCGGACGCTGCGATCGAAGCCTCGCGCCTGCGCCTGCGGCCGATCCTGATGACGAGCTTCGCATTCATCTTCGGCGTGATTCCGCTCATCATCGCCACCGGCGCCGGCGCCGAAATGAGACAGGCACTGGGCACGGTCGTATTCTTCGGGATGATCGGCGTGACGTTCTTCGGAGTGTTCCTGACCCCGGTCTTCTACACGGCGATTCGCTATTTGACTGACCGTCAACCAGTACCTAGGGAGACGTCGCTCAGAAGCGTTCCAGCATTTGTCGCAGGCGAGGAAAGGCGTGCGGTCGGAGGCGCGCACCGATAGGAAGTACGAATCTAGTGATCCAAAGAGTGTTCGGTCTCATTCCTACTTCGTTTCAAAAACGGGAATCGAGCCCGGGCCCTACAACCCGGATCGACGCTTGCGCGCCAATTTTGGAGGAGGGTGCGCTGGCTGGATTATTGTCCTATCCTCGCCGTCAGGATTGCTCGGTGAAGACGGCGTATTCCGACCGTCCGGCACTGCGAGTGACCCTAACGCGAAACTCTGGGCCAATTCCGAGAATTCCTCGCGAAGGCCCTTGGCCGGCTCGAACGCGTAAGCTAGATACGCGAGTTGGTCTTGAAGCGTAACCGCAGGTCCGAGCAAATCGGCAAGTTCGCTTAGGTGTTCGGCGAACGACGCGCAAAGCCGTTTGAGTTTCTCATCCAGAGCCTCGAGCGGAGCAAACTGGTTCGGGGCCGGACGAAGGCGGTCCTGAAAGTTGTGCATCGACTCGAGCACTCTGGCCAGGTCGCTGACCTGCGTCGCGAACTTGCGTAACGCGTCAAACACGCTCGCCAGCTCGCCCAGCCGCTGCATCGGTTCGCGAAAAGACGCGATACGAACGAGTTGCGCCTGCAAAGGATCGACCTGGTCAAAAACTGCCGATACCGCCAGTCTGCCCTGAAACGCGTTGGAATCTTCCCGCTCGTTCGAAGGTGGCCCGTATAGGTCGGCTTTTATATCAAACAGTATCATCGCGCTTTTCCTGGTGCTTTTCCCGCAATCGCAGACTCGCGCGATACTTCGCGCCAGGAAAAATGGGCAGACCGGCGTTCACTTGCCGACAGCTGATTCCCCTTTCTTAGTTTCGCCGGCGACTCACTACGCATCCATTCGGTTTCCGACATCGCCGATTCGATTCTATGGTCGGGGATCACTGACTTGCGGGACCGCCTGCTTCGATCTTAATTGGGCATGTCCGTCGAGCTTCGCTCGAAGATTTGAGCCAGCGAAGAGAATTCCTGGCTGAGAGCCTTGGCCGGCTCAAATACGGTACACAGATGGGCGAGTCGATCCTGAAGAGCTGCAGCGGGCTCGAGAGCCGTGGCGAGTTGGGACAGATTTTCGCGGAACGACGAGCAGAGCTGGCTGAGTTCCTGGTCGAGCGTTTCCAGCGGTGAGAATTGCTTCAACACCTGCTGGAGTTGGTGCTGGAAGTCGTGCATCGGCGCGAGCACTTTAGCCAAGTCCCTGATCCGTCCCTCAAACTCGCGCAGAGGTTCGAACACGCTTGCAAGCTCAGAGAGCCGCTGTATCGGTTCGAGGATAACCGCGATCTGCGCCAACTGCTCCTGGAGCGGTCCGATCTGATCGAAGACCGTCGATACCGCCAG
>DASXNP010000345.1:0-2771 GCA_036494985.1 Binataceae bacterium (SeqCode) | reverse complement strand
TACTTGCCGGTCCCGACGATTAAGCGGGAATTGAATTGTTTTCCGCCAAGCTCGAATTTGTCGTCTTGCATGTGTTCAATACTCTGTGATCAGTCCGATTTGGGATCATCCACCGCCCACGAAATTGATAATTTCCACCGTGTCTCCGGCTTTGAAAAAGGTTGTCGCGTAGCGAGTCTTCCCTATGATTTCGCGATTGATCTCGACCGCCACGCGGGTCGGCTTCAGTTTGAGCTCTTCGACCAGCTGTGCGACGGAAACTCGCGAGCCCGCAAGCGTGTACTGCTCGCCGTTTAGCACAATGGTTGGTTCCTGGTTACTCGGCATTAGAAAAGCCGCTTTCCTTGGCCCCGGGGAAGCGGCTTTTAGCGGGACCCGAACGTCCCACCATAAGGGATGTCGTCAGGCTTCCCTCCGCCGGCATTACCCGGATCAGGTTCAAGGGGTTCTCTTGCGAGTTCTCAGTGCACTTGCTGTGCACACCCCCAGCCCACTCTGTTTATACTCCCGCCGCCGCCTCAGAGTCAAAATCGCAAGCTCGATTGACCGAAGCCGAAGCCGATGGTTAGGTTGAGGTCCCTGCGCGAATGGCGAGGATCGACGATCGAGTCAGGGCGCGAAACGGCGACCCGATGGCGCTGAATGCGCGCCGCGCGGTGAAGTTTTGGAACGTTGTTGGTCGTATCGAAGCCAAGAAGTTCCCCGGGTATTGAGACGAGGCTGGGCTGATGATGGTAGCGGCTGAACGACCAACGGTTGCGGAGATTGATCTTGCGGCGTTGGTGTCAAATTACCGCGCCCTCATCCATCATCTTGAAACCGCGGTGCCGCGCGGCGGTTCTAGCGGCGGCGAAACCAGGGCTGCGCCCGCGGTCATGGCAGTGGTCAAAGCGGATGCCTACGGGCATGGCGCGCCGGAAATCGCACGGACGCTCGCGCGCGAAGGCTGCAACCATTTTGGAGTTGCAACGGTCGCCGAGGGGCGCGAGCTGCGCCGAGCCGGCATAACCGGACGCGTCTACATAATGGGCGGATTTTTCGCGGATCAGGCAGCCGAGATCGTCACACTCGATTTGACTCCCTTCATAATCGACTCGGATCGAATCCGCCCGCTTGACGATGCGGCGATCGCGTGCGGAAGGAATCAATTTCCGGTCCATCTGAAGGTCGACACCGGAGCGTCGCGGCTGGGAGTGACGCTGGAGGCGCTCGACGCGGCGATCGCAGAGTTTAGGCGATGCCCATCGCTTCAACTGGAGGGTATCGCGACGCTGCTGGCGAGCGCGGGCGACCCATCGAGCGGCGTAACGAGCGATCAGTTGAGTCGGTTCGAGCGCGCGAGGGCGCAACTTAAGGCGGCCGGCTTTGATCCGCCGATCGCGCACGCGGCGAATTCGGCGGCTGCAGTCTTGCGCGAAGATGCAAACTTCAACATGGTGCGGCTGGGACTGAGCCTTTATGGTTTGCCGCCGGTCCCAAGCGTACGGGAACTGGTCGACCTGAAGCCGGTGATGACCTTTAAGACCCGCTTGATGCAGACCAAGCGGATTGCGCCAGGCGCCGGCGTCAGCTACGGCCACACCTACCTTGCCCGCCGCGAAACCAACGTCGGAGTCCTCCCGGTAGGATATGCAGACGGCTACCGGCGCGGCCTGCAGCATGGGGGAGAAGTGATAATTCGGGGGCGGCGGGCTGCGGTGATCGGGGCGGTGTGCATGGACCTAACGATGATAGATGTGACCGACGTCCCGGGGGCGTCGGTGGGCGACGAAGCGATCTTGTGGGGCGGGGCGGGTGAGGCGATGATCAGCGTCAACGACGTTGCACGACTGGCGAATACCATTTCCTACGAAATGCTGTGCACCGTCGGACGGCGTGTTCCGCGAACCTACATCGGCTGAATCGAATTTGAACTATGGCCGATAAAATCAAAGTCAAACGGGCGCTGCTGGGGGTGTCGGATAAGAGTGGTTCGGCGGACTTTGCTGCGCGGCTTGTAGAACAGGGCGTAGAGTTGGTCTCGACCGGCGGCACCAAGGCGCACCTGGAGAGATCGGGCTTGCGGGTGATCGGGGTAGAAGAGTTTACGGGGTTCCCCGAGATTCTCGACGGACGGGTCAAGACGCTCCATCCGCGAATCCATGGTGGAATCCTGGCGCGACGCGAACTCGAATCGCATCGCAGGCAGATGGCGGAGAACCGTCTGGAACCGATCGATCTGGTGGTGGTGAACTTCTATCCCTTCGAGCAGACCGTCGCGAAGGGCGGTGCCAGTCTGGACCACGCGCTTGAGAGCATCGATATCGGCGGACCCGCGCTGGTGCGCGCGGCCGCGAAGAACTACCGCGACGTCGCGGTAGTTGTGGATCCATCGGATTACGCAGCCCTCGTTGACGAGCTGCGTTCGAGCAGCGGCGCGCTCTCCTTGGGTACGCGATTCAAACTGGCGCGCAAGGCCTTCGCGAAGGTCGCCCAGTACGATGCGGCGATCGCAAACTACCTGGGATCAGTGCAAGGCGACGCCGGAGCTGGAACGCTCGGCGAATCCTTCAGCATTTCGCTCGGGCGCGAGCAAGCCCTGCGATATGGCGAGAACCCGCATCAGCAGGCCGCGCTCTACGGCAACTTTTCGAAGATTGCCGAGCAGCTTCACGGCCGCGATCTGTCGTTCAACAACGTTGTCGATATCAACTGGGCAATCAACATGATCTTGGACTTCGCAGATTACCGCGAAGCCGTGGTCGCGATTCTGAAACACAACACGCCGTGCG
>DASXNP010000344.1:0-5019 GCA_036494985.1 Binataceae bacterium (SeqCode) | reverse complement strand
AGCGGCACGATGGCGATCGCGAGGACGACGTGGGTGACTAACATCGTGAAATAGACCGGTCGAACCCACCCCTGCCCGGTGAAGCGAACGTCACCCACGCGATAGTGATATGTCAGGTAGCAGACGAGGAAGGCTCCCGAGACAACAAACGCCGCGATCATACAGACCCGATGCGCCCCGACGTTTCGGCGTCGAATGAAGAAGAATCCGCTGAGCAGAAGAATAGCCGCCACTGCGTTGAGAGTCGCATTGATCGGCGCCAGCGAAGAAATATCCATCTAAAATCTCCCGGCTTAAAACGTTCACCGCCGGGAATGAGACGGCGCGCGAAGAAACCAGCTAGGGCGATGCGGGCGCAGCGGCCGGCGCCGCTTCACTCGCTCTGACCTGCTCGTGCGCATCGATGCTCGCCCATATCCGCGTCGTCAGATCGGGAAGAAGCATGAAAGTGAGGAACGTGACCAAGATGGCCGGGATGAAGGCGATCATCGCCAGCGTGCGGCGCTCGAAGCGCAGATGCATAAAGTACATCGCGACCAGCACGGCTTTGGCGAACGCCAGGCTGACTAAGGAACTCACCAGAAAGAGCTTCGGCGGACGGGCGTAGGCGATCACAAGCTCGATTGCGGTGAGAATCGAGAGATAAATGAAGACTGCGATGTAGTTCGGCTCGGCGTGTTCGGGGGTTTGGGTTGCCATCGTCTGGTTCTTGCCCTTTTTTCTTGCTCGACGCGCGATCAGATCAGATAGACGAAAGTAAAAATCAGAATCCACACCAGATCAACGAAATGCCAGTAGAGTCCGGCGATCTCCACCAAGCTCGAATTTGCTTGGGTGATCTTCCCCGCCAGCCCCCGCAGCAGGATGACGCTGTTGTAGATGATGCCGCCCAGCACGTGGCATCCGTGAAAGCCGGTCAAAATGAAGAAGGTCGCGCTGAACAGCGAGGTCCTGATTGACAATCCCTCTATCCAGATCAGGTGATGCCACTCAAAGGCCTGCATCACAAGAAACGTCAGGCCGCCTAAGATGGTGAAGGCCATGAACATCGTGAACTTGCGCTGGTTGCCGTGCTTCACTCCGGATAGCGCCTGGACCATCGTTACGCTGCTTACGATCAAGATGAAGGTCATCACGGCGGTCGTCTGGATTCCAAGGATGTCGCGCGGCTCGGGCCAGTTGACGTTGGTGATACGCAGCGCCGCGTAAGCCGCGATCGCCGCGCCGAAGGTCATCGCGTCGGCGCACAGGAAGACCCACATTCCAAGCTTGCCCCAACTCTCTGGGGTAAGCGGCGACTCGGCCGGCTCGAGCGTGTGAAGGTGTTCAGCGTGAACGTCTGCTACTGCTTGACTCATCGAGAGAATCGTCTCCTTCGAAATCGCCCCCGCTCTACGTTAGGGTGTGGAGCGCCGCATTCGAAAGATCCTCTCGCGCCTTCGCCGCGGCCTGCTCGGCCAGCCGCCTCTTAGCTGATCGATAGGAGAAAAACAAAGCTGCGCTGATGATCAGAACGATCGAATACGGTACGAGCATCATAAAGAGCACACTGGTATTGAAAGCATGCGCTTCATGATCACCGGCAGGTAGGCCGCACATCGCGCACGCGTAGGCGAGGTTGGGCAGGGTAGCGATTTCCGCCGCGGCAAACGCGAACGAAACCGAATGTCGCCATGATAGCATCGCGGCGATAAGCCGTGTGATCGGACTTAGTTCCTCGCGGATCATAAATACTCCCTCACTCCCCTTTCGCTCCGGCGGCGATGAAACCTTAAACGCGCCCACCTTACAAATACACCAGCACGAACAGCACCGGCCATATTGCACAAACGAAGTACCAATAGATCGCGCAGGCCTCAAGTGCCGCCCGGTTGCGCGAATTGTAACGGCCGATCCATGCGCCGTAGAAAATCCATGCCAGCCACAGCACCGCCCCCATCACGTGCAATCCGTGGCACCCGATTAGGGTGTAAAAGGTCGCTCCGTAAGTGCCGCTTGAAATTCGCAGCCCGTGCGCGATCAAGCGAACCCATTCGCTCCCCTGCACGGTTAGGAAGGTGACCCCGAGCGCCAGCGTGATCCCGATCAAAGCGACGAAGCGCCGTCCGCGGACCCTACGGATCGCACGCACCGATATCGCCATCGTCACCGCGCTGGCGAGCAGCACGAAGGTGTTGATCCAAGTCAGCGTCAGCGGCAGGCGCGGCAGCGCGGGCGGCGGCCAGAACGGCGCACCGAGTTTGTAAACCAAGAACGATCCGATTAACCCGCTGAAAAGCATCGACTCCGACGCAATCAGCATCAGGACCGCGAGCCGACCGTTGCTGATTATCGGTTCGCGCTGCTCGTCGCTCCCGCCCGGCGGCGGTCCTCCGAAGCCCGGCCGCCGGCTCGGCGGGCGGAATTTGATCACGGTTGCGGTCGACGAATTGGCCATCTCAGTGTCTTACCAGTATGGTCACGATCGAAGCCGCGATGAGTCCAAGCGCGATTGCGATTAGGACCCACAGCGTCCTTCGATTCTGATTGTCCACTTCTTGCCGATCGACGAGCCTTTCCATGGGCGGTCAAACCTTGTCGATCACCATCATCGCCAGCACGCCCGGTAGGTAGACCAGCGAAGCGAACATCAGCCGGCGCGCGGCTGCCGCTGATTGGGGTTCGAAGCTCAGTTTGAGTCCCGCGCCGACCATCAAAATTCCGAGCACCGTGGACACCAAGAAGTAAGGTGCACCCGCAAGGCCGAGGACGGTCGGCAGCATGCCGACCGCGAGCAGCGCGAAAGAATTGATTACGATTTGCCGCATCGTTGATCGCCCGGTCGGATCGACCGTGGGCAGCAGTCGAATTCCCGCGCGGGCATAGTCGTAACGGTACAAATGTGCGATCGCCAGCGAGTGCGGCAACTGCCACAGATACATGATCGCGAAGAGCACCGCGGGCTCCAAGCCCAAGGCTCCGCGCGCCGCCGCCCATCCAGCGACCGGCGGCAACGCGCCGGGAATTGCGCCCACGATACTGCAAGCGGAAGTCCATCGCTTCATCGGCGTGTACACCGCCAGATAGACGATGGTAATCGCCGCCGTCACGCCCGCCGCCAGGGCGTTGGTGGTTGCCCACAGATAGAGCAGCCCCGCAACCGCGGCCGCGAGGCCGAATATCAACGCTTCACGCGCAGAGAGACGTCCGCTGGGCAGGGGCCGCTGGCGGGTACGATTCATGAGCGCGTCGAGGTCGCGCTCGATAAACTGGTTCAGGGCGAGCGTTCCCGAGGCGCACAGCGTCGTTCCGATGAGCAGATCGATGAGTCCGCGTAGATTAAGGTTCTGACCGCTGCCGAGGTAGTAGCCTGCCGCCGTCGTCACTAGCACCATCGAAACCACGCGCGGCTTGGCCAGCTCGTAGTAATCGCGGACCAGCCCCAAGCCTCGACCGCGAGTCGCCAGCGGCGTGTTCGCCGCTTCGTTCTCGGCAAGCAGGGGCGACTCTTCGATGGTCGCAAGTCCGGCGGCCCGATTGCTCATGCCCGCGCTCCTTCTCGCGGAGCCACTGCAACTCTCCCTACGCTTGCGGGCTCGGCCGCCCGATGGGCAAAACCAGTCAGTTTGATCGACCGCAGCGCCAGCACCAGGCTACTTGCGAGAACCGCCGCGCCAAGCGCAACATGCGCGGTCGTGGGAAGCACCGCCCGGGCGCTTAGGATGGTCAAGGCGCCAAGGCAAATCTGCGCCGCGAACAAAAAAACGAGCGCCAGCGCCGGACGCCGCAGCAGCGGTTGATCGCCGTAGAAACGCACGACGCGCGTCACGGTGGGCGCGATCAGCGCAAACACCACCAGCGCGCCTACTCGATGAGCAAAGTTTACGATCTGCGGTGCGTATTCCAAGCGTGGAATAAGCTGGCCGAAGGCCAACGGGAAATCGGGAATCGCCAGGCCCGCTCCCATGTGCCGCATCACCGCGCCGATCACAATCTGAACATAAATTGCAGCGGTTGTTGCGCACGCTAAGGGCGCTATCGATGGACGCAATTGTGGCCCCTTAATTCGCGCGAGTCCATCCCAAGTCGGATTTGAGAACAGTGCCAGCGCGACGGTGATGCAGAAGAACGCCTGGGCCGTCGCGGCGTGCGCAACCGCAATCGGCAACGGCAACCGAAGCAAAACGGTCAAGCCCCCGAGCAGCGCCTGCACCAGGATGAGGCCGAACGCGGCTACTGCGAGGTTGCGGACCCAACTGCGCCGCTCGCGCCCGAGCATCCACACCATCAAGGCTAGCGTCAGGATCGTAACCGCGCCCGCAAACAGCCGATGGCCATGCTCGTACAGCACGCCGCCTTCCAGTTTCGGAAAAAACTTGCCGAACGAAAGCGGCCAGTCGGGGACCGCCAGCGCGGACCCGGTCGAGGTCACCAAACCGCCGACGAAAATCAGGCAGAAAGTCGCGCCCGCGGTTAGGATCGCGAACCGATGGAGCGCGACATTCCCCCGCCCTGGGTCCAAGTCGCGGCGGTCCGCTGCTTTTCCCGGATCATTCATCTGGAAGTTTCCGATCGGACGGCGCTAAGCGACCGAAGTCCCTGGGGCGGCCGCTCAATGCGACTGGGCGTGCGCCGCCCGGGCCTGCAACGGCACGTTCTGCGGCAGATAGTCCTCTTCGGTGAGAGGAGAACTGTACTCATAGGGTCCGTGATAAACGACCGGAAGCGCGCCGGGCCAGTTGCCGTGCGGCGGCGGGGTCGGCGTCGTCCACTCCAGGGTGTTCGCACGCCATGGGTTGTCGGTCGCCTTCTTTCCCTTGATCAGCGAGTAGACGAAGTTGAACAAGAAGATAAATTGCGCGGCGCCAAGCACGAACGCGCTGATCGATATGAAAACGTTGATCGGCTGTATGGGCTTTAGAAAATCATACTGCATGGGATTATAGATGCGGCGCATGTGCCCGTTCATCCCGAGGATGTGCATCGGGAAAAACGTGCAGTTGAAGCCGACGAAGGTGATCCAGAAGTGAATCTTGCCGA
>DASXNP010000343.1:0-4322 GCA_036494985.1 Binataceae bacterium (SeqCode) | reverse complement strand
CTTTTCGATACGGTACAGCGGCGCTCCCTCCGTGATCAGATCTCCCCCTTGAACAGCACTTCGTCCAGATAGCCCGTTACGTGAGCTCGAATCTCCACGGGACTGATCGCCTCGACCCTGCCGACGAAATCTCTGGCCTTAACGATCGACTTGCGCTCCGCGCGCACCCGGCCGAACTGGAACTGCAGTCGTTGCTACCGGGCAATCGCCGGACACAACGCCAACCGAGACTATTCGATCAGGCCAAGGTCGCGGGCGATGGCGATTGCATGCAGTCGGCTCGTGACGGCGAGCTTCGAATAAATGTGCTTCAGATGGAACTTCACCGTGTTTTCAGAGACGAACAGTCGACTGGCCATTTCCTTGTTGGAAACGCCTTTGGCAAGAAAGATCAAAATTCTCTTTTCCTGGTCGGTTAATGGCTCGAGCGGGCGCGAAACTGTCGGCGCCATTGTGCCGCTGAGGTCGGCGCCAGAAGCTCGCAGCAGTTGCTCGACAAACACGCGATCAACGCTCTGCGGCGCGTCCCGGCCTGCGCTGTCCGCCAGACTCCTGAATTCCTCGCGCAGCATATCCACGATAGATTCGCCTTCATCGAGAAAGCGGCGAATGTAGCGTCCGGGCGTCCCCAAATGGAGTGCTTTGCGGAAGCTGCGCTGGGCGCTGTTGCGGGCGCCTTTTCGGTATTGCAGTTGGGCTTCGAGCAGGTGAAGCTTGATCTGCCGGAAAATCCGGCCTCGCTGCGTTGCGAACTCGGTATGCAGGCGTGACTTCGCCAGGTCGAAGTCGCCGGTGTGTATGGCGAGTCGAATGCGCCCGAGCGATTCGCCTTCGAGATCCTCTGAAAACTGTAACCATTGCTCGGAGGCCGTTCGCCTAGAAGGAGACATCGTCGCCGCGATCGCCGCGGCCTGTTCGATGTCTCCAGATAGCAGCGCACGTCGAACCCGTTCCCAGCCCAGCGTGGCCAGATAGCGACGCCAATCGTTCGCGTGGCCGATCGCTTCGGCGTCATCGAGGGCGGCCAGCGCTTTGGATGGACGTCCGCGCACGTCATGGATGCGAGCTAGCGAGACCTGCGCCACGGCCAGAAAATCAAGCAAGGCCGACTCGGTTATGATGTCAAAGTATTGCCCGAACAGCAACTCCACACGATCGAGTGCGTTGGCCTCATAAAGCCCCCAGATATAGCAGGACGCTAGCGCCGCGAACGCGTGCGAGCGATCGATGGTCATACGCTGCTCGGCCATTCCCGACTCGAAGCGCTCCAAAGCGGCGCCGAGCTGGCCCTGCATCATTAGATTCACGCCGGCAAGACCAATAGTGTACCCTCGACTGAATGCCGCGTCGCCGCGCTCGCCCTGGACTCGCGCGATCGATAGACACACGCGCGCCCCTTCGAAATCGCCATATGCGAGTTGCCGATAGCCCGCGAGGTTGGCGGCGGCGCCAAGCTCGAATGCCGCGAAGCTCCCGGCCTTTCGCTCACGAATCGATACACGATCGACGATCTTGAACGCTGCCCCGGCGTCATCGCGAGCAATGGCGGCCATTGACAGTATAATAGTCGGGTCTGTCGTCTTGGAGACGTCGAAAGGCGGCTGGAGCCGTTCGAGCATATCAAGTATCGGCAAGAGCTTCTCGCGTCGCCGCAGGAACACCAGAGCCCAGGCGTTCTTGATCAACAGACCGGGTCGGCTCGCAATTTCCCCAATGGGTATGCGATCGCACCATCGCTCCAAGGTAAACAGAAGGGCTCCGGCGACGAGCTGCGAGGCCCAGGTGTCCAAGGTGTCGGCCGCCAGCGAGAAGTCACGATAGGCAATCGCGTGGTGAACTGCTTCCTCGTAATCGCCGTCCTGCAAGTGCCACTGCGCCGCTCGTCGATGGACTTCCAGCGCCACGCTTTCAGAGCGGTTATGCAATTGCTCACGCAGGAAGGTGGCGAATAGTGGATGGTATTCGAACCAGCGCGCGTGCAAGTCCAGGCTGCGTACGAACAGGCCAGAGCGCTCGAGCGATGGAAGCGTTTCGTTCGAGTCGGTCCTGCCGGTGACGGCGTTGCACAACGACCCGCTCAGCCGCGTCAAAAGAGACGTGCGAAGCAAGAAGTCCTGAATGTCCGGCGTCTGCAACGCGAGCACATTGTCCGCGAGATATTCCACGAGCTCGCGCGGGCGCGAGGACGAGAAGTCGTCGAGAGAGCGGCGCACAATCGGATCCACCAACGAAAGTCGATACAATTGCAGCGCGGCAGGCCAACCGTCAGTGAGGCGATAGATCCGATCGACCTCCATCTCGGTCGTTTCGACAGTTTTGGATTCAGAAAAGAATTGCGCCGCCTCGCTAGCCGAAAAGCGCAAATCTTCGGGCCGCAGGACGATGCCCAGCGCGTTTACCAGCAGACGAGCCAAGCCAATTTCCGGCGTCGAGCGGGAACCGATGAACACACGGGCGCTGTGCGGAATCCGTTCCAAGAACTCGCGAAAGAAGCCAAGTATCGTCGGGCTTTCCAGGACTTGGAAATCATCGAGAAAGAGCGCGACGGGCTGGCCAACCTCGTGAAGCCGGTCAATGGCCCAATCGGATCGATAGCCCTGATTGACGACATCGGCCTCGTCGGACGCCGGGGTCTTCGGCGCTCCCACTCGGGCCGATACGAGAAGGGCTTCGAAATGAATGAGGAAGCGGCGCGTGTCGTTGTCGGCGTCATCAAAGGTTAGCCAAGCGGTCAGGAAGCCCCGTTCCTCGCACGCGTCCTTGATTTGCCGCAAAGTCATCGACTTGCCGTAGCCGGCCGGCGCCTGCAGCAGAACGACCCGCAGCGTCTCCGCTTCGAAGATGCGATTGAGGATCGTCGCTCGTCGCACAGCGTCGAGACGAGGCGCAGGTGCGAACAATTTGTAAGTATGGAGTTCCTTTGCCTCGACCACACCCCTCCCAGCGCCAATGCCCATCTGTGTTCTCTCGATATGCGCTATGGCCGATGATCCCATGCTCTCCCTAAGGAGAGGCAATCGACTCGGGGTGGCGCACAGTGGCCGCTTCCCAATCGCTTTGTAACGGGCGGCAACGCCGGAGAGTTGTGCTGGCCTAATGCGCTTTGGGCAACCAAATTGACACCCAGCCGTTCAGGTGCCGCCGCCGATCGGTTCCGCCTCGGCGCGCCGCCACTGATAGTCGATGGACTCCTGGGCGAAGCGCACAAAAAAGTCGATCGCGGTCGGGTTCATCATCGCGTCGCGACTGGCAGCGCTATCCGGTGACCAACCCATCAGAATCTTTCGCACTGGCACTTCCATCTTCTTCCCGGTTAGGGTTTGGGGCACCTCCGCAACTGCGTACATCCGGTCCGGGACGTGCCGCGGACTGCAATCCTCTCGCAGCTTGGCGGCAATCTTGCGAATCAGCGCGTCGTCGAGCTCTGCGCCAGGCTTCAGCTTCAGAAACAGCGGCATGAAGAACGCGCCCCCGGGCAGTTCACAGCAAACGATCAGGCTGTCGGCGACTTCCGGAACCTGCTCCACGGCGCGGTACACCTCGGCGGTGCCGATCCGGACGCCATGGCGATTGAGAGTCGAATCGGAGCGCCCATAAATGTAGCAGCCTCCACGCTCATTGACTCGAATGAAGTCGCCGTGACGCCAAACACCGGGGAACATTTCGAAGTAGGACTCATGATAGCGGCGGCCGCCTTCGTCGTTCCAAAAATAGATTGGCATCGACGGAAACGGCTGCGTCACCACCAATTCACCGATCGCGTCGCTCAACTCCTCGCCGTTGTCGCTCCAGGCATGCACGTCGAATCCCAGAAGCCTCGTCTGGATTTCGCCGGCGTAAACTGGCAGCAGCGGGACCGCGCCCACGAACCCGCTGCAAAGCTCGGTGCCGCCGGACTGCGAGGTCACCCATAGGTCGCGCTTAACGCAACGATAGAACCATTCGAAGGTCTCTGGCGTGCTCGGAGCGCCGCTGACGATCACGGATTCCAGACGCGAGAGATCGTGGTTCTCCCCAGGCCGAATCCCCGCTTTCTCCATTATCTGCACGAAGGTCGGGCTCGCGCCGAAGCAAGTGGAGCCGGTGCTCGCCGTCAGCTTCCAGAGAAAGTCCGGACCGGGATGGACAGGACTGCCGTCGTATAGCACGGCCGCAGAACCGGTCAGTAGGGCCGCCAACAGTATGTTCCACATCATCCAACCGGTCGTGCTGTAGAAGAACATCACCGAACCAGGTTTCAGGTTGATGTGCAGGTGCATGATCTTGAGATGTTCCACCAGCACACCAACGTGACTATGCACGATCGCCTTGGGCAGACCGGT
>DASXNP010000342.1:0-1791 GCA_036494985.1 Binataceae bacterium (SeqCode) | reverse complement strand
GGCTCGACGCGCGCCGCCTTGGCGCAGGAATCGATTCAACAAGCACAAGAGCGCGTCGCCCAGGCCAAGGCGGCATTCCTGCCCAACGTCAATGCATCCGTCGAGGACCGCCGGCAGACCACCAATTTGCAGGCGTTCGGTTTCAGATTCAACATTCCGATTCCAGGCTTTTCGATTCCTTCGGTGGTGGGTCCTTTCAGTGTCCTCGACACGCGCGCCAGTGCCGAACAATCGGTGCTGAACTTCAGCGATATGCGCAAATTCCAGGCCTCCAAGGCCACGCTCGCCGCGGTGAAGTTCGATAACGATTCGACCCGCAGCCAGGTGAGCGACGAGGTCGCGCGCGGCTACCTGGCCTGCCTCCGCGCCGATGCGGACCGCGATACGGCGCGAGCCAACGTCGAATTGTCCGAAGCGCTGCTCGCGCTCGCGCGGCGCCAACTCACCGCGGGGACGGGCACTGGGATCGAAGTCACCCGCGCCGAAGTTCAGCTCGCCAACGATCGCCAGCGTTTGATCCGCGCGGATAACGACCGCGCCCGCGTGGTGCTGCAACTTCTCAAGTCGATGGGGTTGCGGATGGATTCATCGATTGAGTTCACCGACAAGCTGGTCTATAAGCCGGTGGATCCGGCGTCCTCCGAGGCTTTGCTCGAAACAGCGCGCAAGGCGCGGCCCGAACTGAAAACCCAACAACAGCGCGAGGAAGCGGCACGGCTTAACCATAGCGCAGTGAAGTCCGAACGCCTGCCTAACATTGGTGCTTTTGGCGATTACGGCGCGATCGGCTCCGACGTGGTTTCGTCTCGCGCCACCTATACGCTGGGGGTTTCTCTGCGCGTGCCGGTGTTCGACGGGTTCCGCCGCGAGGCCCGCCGCGAAGAAAGCTTCTCGCAATATAGACAGGAACAGATCCGCACGCGGGATGTGGGCCAACAGATCGAATTACAAGTGCGCGTGGCGCTCGAAAGCCTGCGCTCGGCATCCGCCGAAGTGGACGCTTCGCGCGAAGGCCTGAGTCTCGCCGAAAATGAACTGGCGCAGGCGCGACGCCGCTATGAGGCCGGCGTAGGGACATCGGTCGAAGTCACGGAAGCCCAAACCCGCCTGCAACGCGCGCGCGACAACCAAGTGATTGCGCTCTACGACTACGACGTCGCCCGGCTGGACCTGGCCACTGCTACAGGAACCATCGGAGAATACCTCAACCAATGAAAAAACGGCTCCCCATTCTTATCCTTGTCGTTCTCATCGCCGCCGGTATCGGGGTTTATATGTGGCGCACGGGACAGTTTGCAGGGCCCCGCAACAGCATTCAAGTCTCAGGAAATCTGGAATTGACGCTGGTCGACATCTCCTTTAAGACCGCCGGCCGCATGATCGAACTCAACGTGCGTGAGGGAGACACCGTGAAGAAGGGCCAAGTGATCGCCCGCCTCGATGCAGCGCAGCTCGAACAGCAGAAAATACGTGACGTGGCCGCCATTGCGAGCGCGCAGTCGGCCTACGATCAGTTACGAACCACCATTGAATACCAGCAAGCCACCATCGACAGCGACATCTCGACGCGGCGTGCTGAAGTGGCGCAAGCGCAGGCGCATCTAGACGAGCTGAACGCGGGCAGCCGTACCGAAGAGGTCCAGCAGGCCGATTCCAGCGTGAATGAAGCCCGCGCGCAAGTCGATTTGGCACGCGCCGATTGGGATCGCGCGCAAACGTTATACAAAGATCAGGACATCTCCACTTCGCAATACGATCAGGCGCGCACCAAATTCAATGCCGCCAACGCCG
>DASXNP010000341.1:0-6561 GCA_036494985.1 Binataceae bacterium (SeqCode) | reverse complement strand
GCGCCGCCCTCCTATTATAATTTTTGAGTTCTCGCGGGCCTAGCGCGCTCGGAGAGTTGGCGCTAGGGAAAAGGCAGCAACCGTCAGTCGGCTACCCAGGCCGGATCACTTTTTCTGGATACCGCGTGATCGCTCCGGGCGCTGATCACGCGAAATAGGGCGTCGCGTGACGCTCGCTACGACCCACGAGTCTGCCGCGGCAAGAATTTCAGGCAGACCGCGAAGGAAAACGCAATCCATCGGGGAGGGACGCTTAACGGCGTGCAAGATGAACGCCTGCCGGCGACGAATCCAGTGCCGCTCCCCGGGAACCGGCAAAAGTGCGGTCCCCTGTGAGGTTGGGTCGAATCTGGCAGGAAGCGAAGAAGAGAGCTTTGTGATGCGCGCGCCTGCAAGCTTACGGCCAACCGTGGTACGCGCAGACGACTTTTTCTTTTATCTGCGCGCGTGACTAATCTTCGCCGAATTTCTGATCGAACAGCGACTTGACGGCGGCGAGGGCGGCCTCCGCATCCTCGCCTTCGGCGCGGACCTTGAGCTTGGTGCCGATGCTTGCGCCCAGCATCATGAGGGCCATGACGCTGCGCGCGCTGGTCTGATTTTTAGCCGGGCCGATGGTGACGGTGGATTTGAACTTGCCGACCGTCTGCGCGAGCGCGGATGCGGCGCGCAGGTGCAATCCGAGGCGGTTCCTTACCTCAACTGTCCCCTCAACCACATTCATAATATTAGCAGTACAACCAAGCAAATGCATTTGCGGGCGCGTCCGCTCGCAGTCGGGAATCTGATGGAATTTGCTTTGCGATGCCCTTTGGACACCGCCGGCGGGCGGTTTTGCCTGGAGCGAAAGTCAGGCCCTCAGCTTGGCCGATCGCGACCAGAGAACCAACCGACGATCTAGGGCGCTTTGCCGTTGTGGGATCGGGTGTCGCCGTTCCCGCCTGCGCGTTCTTCGGTGAGATTTTGGGCACGGTCGGCCTCGAACAATTCGCGCAAGCGCGGCTCGATGCGCTTGTCGAGGCTGCTACCCTCGCGCTTGCGCCAATTACGAATCGGAACCACCGCCTTTGCCATGTTGCGGTGGCCGCCCGCGCTGCCGATATCGCCGAAGAGCCGCTTGACCGCCTCGCCCGCGCTACGGCCCATCCCATGGTTGCGCACCGCGATCGAGAGGTTGCCTTCGTGCTTGCCTGACACCGCGACCCATTCGACGTCTTCGAATTGCAGGCAGAAGTCCGCCAGTTGGACGATCAGGTCGTCGCGTTCGACCGGGCCGAGGTGGATTACCACAAGATGGTTTTCGATGTGGAACCGGTTCATCGCGCGCGACAGAATCCGCGCGAAGCTGAGCGGCAGTTCGGGCCGCCGGATGCGTTTGAGCAACCCATAGTTGGCCAGCGGATAAAGCTGGGTGAACGCCTGGAGGTCTTCGTCGGAGACGCGGCGCTGCAGGTTGAGCGTGTCGGATTCGATTCCATAGAGCAGCGCGGTTGCCAGGCGCTCGCTAATACTTGCGCCGGCGTTGATCAGGTACTCGGTAAGAATCGTGGCGGTTGCGCCGTAGCGCACCCGCACATCCTCGAACGGCGCGTTGTCGGGGGTGTAACCGGGATGATGGTCGATGACGATGTCGGCGCGCGGCAGCTTGCCCGCGAAGTAGGGCGGTTGGACGTCGACCATTGCTATCCGCTCGAAGTGCGCCAGCTGGGAGCCGTCGGTTTCGGTCACTTCGATTTCGAGCAGGTGGACCATCGCGCGATTCTCGGGCCGGGTGATCGGCGTGAAGCTGAAGATCGGTGTGGTCAGCTTGTTGCGCCCGAGCAGCGTGCGCAGCGCCATCGCACTGGCGATCCCGTCGGGATCGGGGTCGTCCTGCAGCACGATCGCGATGCGGTCATCGTCACCCACTATCGACTTGAGTTCGCGAAGTTTGTGCTTGGTTAGCGACGTTGAGTCCATTGGGATTTGTCAATCTCCACGGCTGCCGCAATCGAGCCGACTCGCGAGCGCTTGGACACGTAGCGCCCTCAGCCGGAGAGTTCTGCGGAAATCCGACCGCCGAAGCATCGCAGATCTAGGTTCGTCTAAGGTTTCAGATCTCTACCCGATGTCTCGCGCCGAAGCAATGCAGGCTCTATTATGGTGAAGAATCCAAGTCATTCTGGCTCAAAAACTTATGCCCGATTTTGAATGCAAACTTTGCAAACGGCCAATCGGTGATTGGTTTTTGCGTCTGCGAGTCGAGGACAACTCCGGCTACAGTCGCGACGCACATGTGTGCGCCAACTGCGGCGTCAAGTTGAGGCTTGCATCGGAGAGGACCCGAGAGCTGCAAATCGACCCCTGGTTCCACGACGCGGTTGCGACGGTGCTACGCGGCGATACCAAAGCGGGCCAATGAAGCCGGCCGGTGCGAATGGCCAACCGCAAGCAGAGTGGTGGCCGTACGAAGAAGCGCGCCGGATCCGCGAACGTGCGGCGGCCTATGAGTTATCGCGCCCGATCATGTTCGAGTCGGGTTTCGGTCCCTCCGGACTACCGCATCTCGGCACGATGTGCGAAGTGCTAAGGCCGAACTTTGTGCGCCGCGCGCTGACTCTAATCGACGAACCGCGTCCGTCGCGACTGATCGTGTTCATCGACGACATGGACGGCTTGCGTAAGGTGCCGGAGAACGTGCCGAATCGCGAGCAGGTTGGGTTCGATATCGGGAAGCCGGTGTCCCGTATCGCGGATCCGTTCGGAGATTGCCACCCGAGTTTCGCCGAGCACGGGGTCGGCCTGCTGATCAAGTTTCTCGAGCCGATCGCAGTCGACTACGAACTGTTGCGTTCGAGCGAAATGTATGCGAGCGGGCGTTTCGACGAAGCGCTGCGGCTGATTCTCAGCAAGCACGTTGAAATCGCGGCGATCGTCGCACCGACCATGCGCAAGGAGAACCGCCGAGGCTGGTCGCCGTTTTTGCCGCTCTGCCCGCAATGCGGCCAGATCAACTCGACGCTGGTTACGGCCTATCATCCGGAGCGCGCCAGCGTGGAGTTTTCGTGCCAGCGATCATTCGGCGGCGCGCACGGATGCGGCTTTAGTGGCGAGCAGAGCGTACTGGGCGGCAAAGCCAAGGTCGGATGGAAAGTGGATTGGGCGCTGCGCTGGTTCGCGCTCAAGGTCGATTACGAACTCTACGGTAAGGACTTGATCGACTCCGCACGTCTTTCGGGAGAGATCTTGCGGCTGCTCGGCGGCGATCCCCCGCTCGGGTTTTTTTACGAGTTGTTTCTCGACGAGCAAGGGCACAAGGTCTCGAAGTCGGTTGGACGCGGGCTGACGGTCGATCAGTGGCAGCGGTACGCACCGATCGAGGTGCTGAAGTATTTCCTGTTGCTTAATCCGCGGCGGGCGCGGCGGCTGTTTCTGGGGTCGATCCCGCAGTACGTAGACGACTATCTAAACGAGTTGCGCGCTTACGCCAACGCACCGTCCGAAGAGCAGCTCGCGCGATCGCCGCTTGAATTCATACTGCAAAAGGGCAGCGCGCGCAGGTTCGCGTCTGATCTGAGCTTCGGGTTGATCATGAATCTGGTGTCGGCGCTCGGCTGCTCGGACCGCGCCCTGATTTGGAATTACCTTACACGCTACGATCCGAAGCTCGAGGCCGACCAGGAGACCCGGCAGCTGGCCGTCTCGCTGATGGACTGCGCGCTGAACTTCTATGCGGATTTTGTCGAGCCGACGAAACAGCGTTACGTGCCGCAGGGGGCGGAGCGCGATCAGATTGTCGCGCTGGCCGATTTTATCCGAGCCAATCCCGACGCGGACGGCGACGCTTACGAAAGAGCGGTCTACGATCTTGGCCGGCAACATTACGACCAGCCGGGCAAGATCTTTCCGCTGGTATACCGCGTGGTGATTGGGCAGGATCGCGGGCCGCGCCTGGGCGCGTTCGTGAAGTTAGTTACTCCGGTACGAGTTCTGTCGATTCTCGATTCAGCGCTGGCGGCCTGAACGCTTACCTGCGTGAATATCGGGGCCGTTCGTCGTGCCCGCTATGCGGTGCGGTCTTCCAATACCCCCATGGAAAGTGGGCGAGTTCGAGTTTGATCCGGTCGGGGTCGGCGAAGAAGAGGGCGTAGTAGCGCTCGCCGTATGGTGGATATTCGGCTGGAGCGTGGAGGATGGTGACTCCCGGGTGGACGAGGAAGCGATGGAATCGATCGATGTCGGTGCAGCTGAGCGCTTTGAAGGCGACGTGGTCAAACCTGCGCGATAGCGGTTGAAAGCTGTACCGCGCTGGCCGCGGTGCGCGGCCCGCAAGCCGATGGTCAAGCTGGCGTTGGCCCACCGCACGTTGTCCGGATCATCGGCAAGGCGCCTGAAGCCAAGCGCGGGCAGGACCCGATCGTAGAAATCGACTGAGCGCGGGAGATCGCTTACGGTAAGGTCGAGATGCTCGATTCCGAGTACTTCGATCGGTCGCACATCGTCACACGAATTCGGCAAAAATCGAATCGGCGAGTTCCAGGCCACGATCGGATAGCAAAAGGCGGTTGTTTTCGCATCTGAGCAGCCCGCCCTCCAGAAGGCGGGCGGCACGCGAACCGAATAACGAATCGAACGATTCGCCAAAGCGCTCGTGGAAATCCGAGAGCGCGAAGCCTTCGCGCAAGCGCAGGTTTAAAAAAACGAATTCGCCGGCGGCGGTTCGTGGATCAATCAATTCCGAGCCGCTTTCCGCATCCCCCGCTTTCCCCGCACGTGCGATGTATGCGGCCGGTGCCCGTTCGTTCCACCACCGCCGGCCGTGCGTATCTGAATCCGAAGCTTGGCGCGCGAAGCTGTGCGCACCCGCGCCGATTCCGAGATAGCTGCCCGCGCGCCAATAGTTGAGGTTGTGGCGCGATTCATGGCCGGGCTGTGCGTAATTCGAGATCTCGTACATTTGGTAGCCGAGCGCCGGTAGTTCCGATCGGACCGCCGCGTAGAAAGCGGCTTGCTGGTCGTCTTTTAGCGGCGTGATGCGGCCGCGCCGCATATCGGTGAAGAAGGCGGTGCCTTCCTCGAAGGTCAGGTTGTAGGCCGAGATGTGATCGGGTGCGAGCGCGGCGGCCTGGTGGATGTCGCGGATCACGGAATCGATGGTCTGGCCGGGCACCGCGAAGATGAGATCCAGGTTGAAGCGATCGAAGCCCGCGCGCAGCGCCGCCCGCGCGGCCTCACGAGTCTCTCCGGCGCCGTGAATCCGGCCGAGAAACTTGAGAATCCGATCGTCGAACGATTGCGCGCCGAAACTCATCCGGTTGATTCCCCCGGTTCGAAAGCCGTTTAACTTGGCTGCACTCACGGTGCCCGGATTTGCCTCGAGCGTGACCTCCGCATCCGGGTCGATTCTGAACAACCGCGCCGCCGAATCGAGCAGCGAGTTTATCGATTCGGGCGCAAACAACGACGGCGTTCCGCCGCCGAAGAAAATCGTGCGGATCGATTGTCCGCGCCACGGCGGCATCTCGGCGCGCAGCGTGAGTTCGCGAATCAAAGCAGCGGTATACTCGCGCTCGGGCCACGCCAAGGCGGCGTGCGAGTTAAAATCGCAATAGGGGCATTTCGCCTGACAGTAGGGAATATGTACATAGAGTGAGAAGCTCATCAGAGTCTAGCGGGACGCTCCAATCTTATGACCGTTGCGCGCTGATGCGAAACTCGTCGGGTTGGCGAATCGCTTCTAACGATCCCTCGCGTGGATGGTTGTTGCGCGCGCTTGTTTGATTTGGCGCCGCGCCCGGGAGGTCAAGCAGCGGTGTGAGGACCCAAACCACCGCTCGTTCGTGGCGATTGGATGGCCGGTTGGCTATATTTGCCCCATCAGTAACCCAACTCCCAGTAAAGTTGCTGCTTCACAGGATTCGATGGCGCGGGCCAATGCCACGGACGGTCCACTTCCCGGGCCGCCCGCTCCGCGCGGCAGAGCGATCGTGGTTGCGACCGGGATCCTGCTCAGCCGGGTGGCGGGGCTGATCCGTCAGAGCATCTTCGCGCACTTCTTTGGCAACTCAGCGGCAGCCGACGCATTTACCGCCGCGTTTCGGATCCCCAACATCCTTCAGCAACTGTTCGGCGAGGGCGTGCTCTCCGCGTCGTTCATTCCGGTCTACAGCAAAATGGTAAGCCGCGGCGACCAGAGCCTGGCGAACCGGCTCGCGTGGGCAGTCGGCGCGATGCTCGCGGCGGTCACTTCCGCGTTGGTCGCGATCGGGATCGCGAGTACGCCGTGGCTGATCGCGGCGATCGCGCCCGGCTTTCACGGCGACAAGCGCGAGCTGACGATCACCCTGGTGCGCATCCTGTTTCCCGGCACCGGATTGCTGGTGATGTCGGCGTGGTGCCTCGGCGTGCTCAACAGCCACCATCGATTCTTCGCATCGTATGCGGCACCGGTAGCGTGGAACGCGGTGATCATAGCTTCGCTGCTGATTTACGGCGGCCATCGCGACCAGGGCAGCCTCGCGATCGCGGTCGCGTGGGGCGCCGTGATCGGTGCGGGGCTGCAGCTCGCCGTGCAAATTCCAC
>DASXNP010000340.1:0-2064 GCA_036494985.1 Binataceae bacterium (SeqCode) | reverse complement strand
CTCGGCGTAGAGGCATTGGGGGACGACGCCATTGCATCCTCGGTGCGCCTTGAGCTTCGTTCCAATGGCCCACAGCTCAGGATCGCGAAAAAACAACCGCGGCTTGAACTGGGTTTCCGCGAACCGCAGTTCCGGATCGAGCAGTGGGGCGCGGGGGTCGATGAAGATATACGTGACCCGGGTCAGTACGTGCGGCTTCTGCCAACCGTGGAACCGGTGTGGCCGCTTGGGATGAAGCTCAAACGGCCGGTAAAATTGCGCAGCGTCGACTTCGGCAGGCCCTCTATCAGCGTCTCGCCAGCGTCGCGCTCCGCGCGCTCCGCCATGATCAACAGATGACACCCCGATGTCGCGCCATATTCGTGCGGCTCGCGCCGCACAATCTCTACGTGGTCCGTTGTGATTCCATTCCATTGCGCGGTCTCGTGACGCGCGAGCTCGGATGGCGTGAATTCGACCAGGCCATAGGCAAGGATCGGCGGGTTAGCGCCGGAGTGTCCGATATTTTCTGCGGGTCGGGTCGACACGCTCATGACGCGATCTCCTCATCGAGCGGCCCTCGATGCGGCGTCCCCTCCTTGCTGAAGTCCTTTTCATGGCGACGCCCGACGCGCGGACGAACGCTGGTCGGGATCCGAGATAGACCCGCGCTTTACGAGACCAAGGACGATCCTTTCACAATCGCGTGCGAGAATGCGTCACATCCTCTGCTGCGCGCCCGCCCGCGGCGCGAAAGCTCTGTGCTTGCAGTGAATTCGCCGAGGTACCTCGAAAGATCGCCGGCTGGTGCCTTCGCGGTCGCGCTGCCGCCATTCCGCCAGCTATGGCAATCGACTTGGTCCGGAGTCCCTTCGGCCAGGACCGCTTGTCGCATTGCCGGCGTGCATGGTCAGCACCCGCATTTGACCAAGGTCGAATGGATCGGCCGGTGAGCAAATTCGGCCCGCCGACGGGCGCGGGCTCAATCGTGCAAATCGGGGGAAAGCCGCAGCAAGCGAGCCAAAGCGAATTTTGCCGCGAACGGGTATGTCCGGACAATCCGGATCGCGTCAACGAGAGCTGCGCCGTGCTGCAGCCGACGCGTTGCCGGGATCTCAACTGCTTGCACGATAGGAGCAATGAATGGCTGAGCGCCCCAGACTGACCACGACGAGCGGCATGCCGGTCGCCGACAATCAAAACAGCATCACGGCCGGCCCGCGTGGCCCGCTGCTGATGGAAGACTTCTATCTGCTCGAGAAGCTTGCCCATCAGAACCGCGAACGCATTCCCGAACGCGGTCAACACGCCAAGGGCTCGGGAGCCTACGGTACACTGACCATCACCCACGACATCACGAAATACAGCAAAGCGAAGGCGCTTTCGCAGGTCGGCAAGAAGACCGAGGCGTTCATCCGATTCTCGACGGTTGCGGGCGAGCGCGGCGCCGCCGATGCCGAGCGCGACGTGCGCGGCTTTGCGCTGCGCCTCTACACCGAGGAAGGAAACTGGGACATCGTCGGGAACAACACGCCGATCTTCTTCGTGCGCGACGCGCTCAAGTTCCCCGATTTCATCCACACCCAGAAGCGCCACCCGAAGACCAATATGCGATCGCCGACCGCGATGTGGGATTTCTGGTCGCTTTCGCCGGAAAGCCTGCACCAGGTCACGATCCTGATGTCGGACCGCGGCCTGCCGCAGAGCTTTCGCAACATCAACGGCTACGGCTCGCACACCTACTCCTTCATCAGTGCCAAGAACGAGCGCCACTGGGTGAAATTCCACTTCAAGACGATGCAGGGCATCAGGAACTGGACCAATGCCGAAGCAGCCGAAAAGATCGCCCACGACCGCGAGACCCATCAGCGCGATTTGTTCGAATCGATCGAGCGCGGCGAATTCCCGAAGTGGAAGTTCTATGTCCAGGTGATGCCGGAGGGCGATGTAGGCAAGCACTGGTACAACCCTTTCGATCTCACCAAGGTGTGGCCGCACGGCGATTACCCTTTGATCGAGGTCGGTATCCTCGAGCTGAACCGCAATCCGGACAACTATTTTGTGGACGTCGAGCAGGCCGCGCTG
>DASXNP010000339.1:0-1727 GCA_036494985.1 Binataceae bacterium (SeqCode) | reverse complement strand
CAGGCGACAATAACCAACGTTTCCGGCCGCAGTTCCGCCAGCCTGGCTGTCGCCGCTTTTCCCAGACCAGCCCTCGGGGGGTCCGCCAGCACGAAACCCGGCGCTGATTTCGCCTTCGTCAGGAACACCTCGGTCTGTTCGCTGACAACGCTGACCGCCGCGCGCGCCCTGTGCGCATTCTCGCGTAGATCGCCGGCGCTTCTGCCCGCTTCCACGGCGACAACTCGCGGGAAGATCCTCGCCAGCGGCAATGAAAAAAGCCCGGCACCGGCATAAAGGTCCCACGCTTCTGTGCCGCGTGCGTCGCCGATCGCCAGGTCAGACAGCTTCGGCAGCAGAAATCGGTTGATCTGAAAGAACGACGTTCCGCTGACCTGAAACAGGTCCCCGTTCACGGCATATTCGAGCGGACCCATCACCGTGCCCGGCACCTCGTCGGCCAGCCATTCGAAGAAACGCTTTGCTACCGGCTGTTCGCTTTCGAGCACATTCCACTGGACCTGCCGCTCGTCGGTAAAGACCTCGATCGACTCAACGAACCGCGGCCAGCGGCGGTCCCGCGCCATCCGGCTGAGCTTCGCGATAACTTCATTTATCTTCGGCGAACTGATCGGACACTCGTCGATCGGCACCAGCCGCCGCGAGTTCATTTCCCGGTACCCGACTCGTCCCCGTTCGAAGTGAAACTGCGCCCGGTTCCGATACCCGAACGGCTCCGCGCTCTCAATCGCGATCGTCTCCGGATCGAGTTCGATCTTCCCCACCCGCCGCAGCGTCTCTGCGAGAATATCGCGCTTATACCGGAGCTGCGCCGCGTAAGTCGCGTGCTGGTATTGACAGCCGCCGCAGCGGCCAAACACAGGGCAGGGCGCTGTTACCCGGTCGGCCGACGCCTGTTCGACCTTCACGAGGTGCGCCCGCTGGACATGCTTTCGCGATTCGATTCTCTCTGCCTCTACAGTTTCACCAGGCAGCACAAAAGGAGTGAACACGACCTCGCCATCCACTCGGCTCAGACCGTCTCCCCCGTAAACAAGCTTTTCTATTTGGAGTTGCAGACTCATGCAGAGTAGCACTCGCAGACTTGATTGCTACAGGTGGGTTACCGCAAGCGCCGCCGCTCGCCAGACCTCTTGGCCCCGTAAACCTCGGCATCCACGCGCGCCATCAGGTCGAGCAGGGCTTCGCGCCCGTCCCACGTTGCCACCCCGATTGAAGCACTCAGACTTACTTTCGCCGTATGGCCATCGTGCATGATTTTGTAGTCGCCCAGTGCATACTTTTGGATCCTGTCGGCCCGCAGTGCGCATTCGTCAGACGTTGCGGCGGTAACCGCCACAAACTCATCTCCTCCCAATCGCCCCACCAGATCCCAAATATTGAACTGTGCCTTGAGTTCCGCCGCGAACTGGCGCAGCAGATCGTCGCCGGCCACATGGCCGTATCTGTCGTTCACCTCTTTAAAACAATCCAAATCGACCATGATGAGAGAGAAGGGCTTCCCGGCAGCAATCCGCCCTTCGAGGTGTTTCTCAAAGGCACGGCGGTTGGCAAGTTCCGTCAAGGGATCAGTATTCGAGACCCGCTCGGCTTCGTCAAGCCGCTTCCTGTACTCCCTCACCTCGGCCGACAGAGTCGTGACAAGCGCCTTACTCTCCTCCGTCATCCGCGCCACGCACAACCTGAGTTCGCACGTGCTTTCCACAATCAACTGCCGCATCCGCGCC
>DASXNP010000338.1:0-5943 GCA_036494985.1 Binataceae bacterium (SeqCode) | reverse complement strand
TACTCCGCGCCTGTTCGTGCAGGATCCGGACAAGCTGGTCGAGTTTCTACTGAGCGCCTTTGGTGCTATCGAGCGACCTCGCGTCGACAAGCGATCGCCTGCGGAGATGGTGATTGGCGATTCCATCGTGATAGTCGGAAACGCCGGTCCGCGGCCGGCAATGCCGGCATTTCTGTACCTTTATGTTTCCGACGCGGACTCTACTTACCTAAGCGCCATGAAAGCCGGGGCCAAATCACTCGAGGAGCCGCAAAATGCACACTACGGCGATCGCCGCGCGATGGTAGAAGACCCGTTCGGAAATATCTGGCAAATCGCCACGCACATCGAAGATGTCTCGCCCGAGGAAATTCACCGCCGCCTCAGCACCCTGGGCTAGTTCGGAGAGGTTCAGTGTGACCGCTGCTTAAGCGGCTGCCGCGGCTTGAGGTCGCGACGCGAAGGACCTCCGGACTTCGCCGGGCACCTGGTCGCGCAGCTCTTCGAATGACTCCAGTACCAACGCCTTCATGCGGTCTAGGTCGGGCACCATGCGCGAGTTGGCGATCATCGAAAAGATAAGGGTTTGATTGTAACTTACGATCGGTACGCCATATCCGAGGTTCCCCCCGAGCGGAAGAAGCCCGATACACTCTGTAACCTCGTGCCCAGCGAAATACCATGGGGTCTGCGGGCCGGGGACATTGGTTGCCACGAAGTTGATGCCGGTCGCCGTCGGCGCCGAGCCCGCCGGCGTTGGCTGCCAGTTGGATGCGCCAATAAGCTGGGCCATCGCCTCCATCTGGCGTGTGTTTGCATAACTGGCTGCTGCGATTACCGCCGGCGGTATCGTATCGTTCGCGTTGTTTACCCGCTCCATGGCGTAGGGCGCCCCCGACGCCTTGATGCGCGTGGTCTCGGCGGTAATTTGTCGGAGTCGCTCGATCGGGTCCAGCGGACGCGCCGGGGTCATCACCATCATCATCGACACGCGGTTTTCCAGTACTACCTGCTCGTCGCCGCGCCTGACGTTGACTGGGCATCCGATGCGAAAGTTGCCTTCAGTGGACCACCCGTGATGTTTCAGATAGCGCGCGGCGCCCTCCGTCAGGACCGTGAGCACCACATCATTAATGGTGCCGCCGAATGCGCTGCGGATCGCTCGGTATTCGACAAGGGGTGTCTTTAGCCAGGTAAGGCTGCGCTCACCCACCGCCAGACCGGCGTTCCACGGGGTCATGGCGATCGGGGCCTGCATCTGCTCGTTCAACAGGCGAGCGGATTCGCCAAGCAAGCGTGCTTGTTCGACGGCGCGCGTCGGGTCACGCAGGAATTCGCGCGCGGTGCGTGCGGCGGCTTCGAGTTGGCCCACGATTAGGTCACGTACTGCGTTGACGTACGCCTCACCGGGACCGGGAAGACTGGCAGCCACCCACGGTTTTGCCGGCGGCTCGACCGGCCCGGGGTTGGGTGTAAAGTCCATCAACTTGTTTAGCAAATCAACCGCCGATACACCGTCGATGATCGCGTGATGCATTGCAAAAACGATCAACGATCGTCCGGGAAGCCCCTGGAACAGGGTGATGTCCCATAGCGGCCGTGAGCGATCCATAACCCGGCCGAAATGAAGCCGCAGGATTTCCTTGATCGCGCTTTGTTCGTTGCTTTCCTTTGCCAGTTGATGACGCCGGACGTGATTTTCAAGTTTGAAGTCGGGGTCGTCCTCGATGGTTGCGCGGGCGATATTGAAAGGCGGAAAGACCAGACGTTGGCGGAAGCGCGGCGATATGTGGAGCCGCTCTTCGACATGGCGGAAGAGCCGCTCGAAGGGTATCTCGTCTTTCAGGATAAAGATCGTACCGACGTGGGTGGGGTTGGCCGCGGACTCCATGTACAGAAAAGACGCATCGAGCAAACTCAGGCGGCGTGTCGCGCCGCTGCCGACGTCGTTCGACATGTTCGCTCACCTCGGCGATATGTGCAGCATCCCAGCGGAGGATGCGCCACTTGCCACGAAGGCGTCAAGTGCCGTGCTTTTACGACTGATAAGGGGCAGAAAAGTCCGCTGGGCGTTCGGACTGCGGGTCGCACAGGCGGCCATCCGGTGGCTTGGTAATCTAGTCGCGGTTGAGCTAAGAGTCAGCATCAGCACGCATTTGCGAGGTGAGCCTTATGGAGACTTCCTCTGATATCCACGCTCGCTATCCAAAAGAGCTGCAATCATCCGACGGCAGAAGGTTTACGATCCGGCTGATGGAGCCCGACGATTTCGATAAATCAGCCGTCCTGAAATTCGCCAAGAGTCTTAGCGAGGACGATCTCCTCTACCTTCGAACCGACATCACCGATCCCGCGGTGGTGGCGCAATGGGTCGATAACCTACGGTCCGGCCACACGACCTCCGTTCTCGCCGAGGTGAAAAACGAGCTCGTTGGTTATGCCAGCGTGCATCGGGATCCGGCGCGATGGACGCGCGATGTCGGTGAACTGCGCGTCAACGCGAGCCCGCAATTTCGGGGTGTAGGGGTTGGCCGCACGCTGGTGGCCGAGGCCTTCAGTCTTGGGCAGGCGCTGGGTTTGCGCAAGCTCTGTGGGATGCTCACGCCTGACCAGACGGGCGCTCGCACGGCATTCGAGCGGTTGGGTTTCCGGGTTGAGGCATTGCTCCAGGGCTGGGTTCGCGATCGGCGCGGCTACACTCGCGACATCCTGGTGATGACCTACGATTTGGACGGTTTCACCGACCAGGTCTAGCGAAGTGAGCAGCCGCATCGGCCCCGCAGGGGTATGATTCGCGAATTTGCGGCGCCCGCCGACCTGGCGAGGCTGCTGGTCGACCCGATTTTCTGGGGACGCGATGTGCCGCGCGGCGACGGGAGGCTCGTGGTCGTAATCCCAGGACTTTTCGGCAACGATCTATACCTCGAGCCCCTGCGCTACTGGTTGGGTCACATCGGATATTCCCCCGTCTCCTCGTCGCTGTGGGTAAATGCCGGATGCCTGCGGCGGCTGCAAGAGCAGATTCTGGCTCAAATCGTTCGGCGTGCGAATGGCAAAACCAATCCGATTGCGCTCATCGGCCACAGCCGGGGCGGCGTTCTGGCGCGGGCAATCGCCGGTCATCTGCGCGCTCAGGTCTCGCACCTGGTTACGTTGGGCTCACCGATCGGCGCATTTCGCCAAACCATCGAAAGCGGACAGCCACCGCGTTCCTCGCCGTCCGAACTTAGGACGATGATCATGCAGGCGAGCAGATTCGCACTTCGGGTGCTTGATCCCGACTGTCGTTTTCCCAATTGCGGATGCGAGTTTTTGCACAACGTCGCGCGCCCACTAGACGCCTCCACTTCGCTGCTTGCCATCCACAGCCGCGATGACAAGGTGGCCCCTTCGGACAGCCTCGATGCATCGGAGGGCGAGCGTCGCGAAGTGCGCGGAGGGCACGCATCCTTGGTGTACAACACCGCAGTCTACCGGCTGCTCGGCGACTTCCTGGCGCAGCAAGCCGAGACGGGGCACAGATAGCATGCCTGCTTGGCGCGGTGTTTGGAGAGAGTAGGATCGGATCCAGGGACGTGAAACTCTCCAGCAGTCGGTCGACGCTGCCGTCGGCCGCAGAACGCAAGACAAAGGAGCAATGCCATGGCGGATGACCTCTCGGGAATCAGTGAGGCGATTCAGAAATCGGGCGAGGCCTTTGCAAAGGCGATCTCAGAGGTTGGCAAAGCTCTTCAGGACGCTGCCAACTTGCCGGGCAGTTCCGATCGCGATCGCTTGTTTGAGAATTGGCTGAGGGTAGCTCGGCTGAGCAAGGATGGGGTTATCACCGCAATCGAGCAGGGCTTCGCACTCTGGGAGCGCCAGATTCGGCAGCTCGCCGCTCTGGGTCCGAAGGCGGAAGCGCGGCCCAGCAATCCGATGGACGCGTGGACTGAGAATTGGCGAACCGCGATCGAAGCGTTCACCAGCGGCGGCAACTTTAGCGACGAAGTTCGCCGGCAAGCCGAGGCAGTCCAACAGACTTTCGCCGACGGCATCCGCGCGTGGCAGCGTCTGTGGGAACCGGACCGAAAGTGAGATTCGATCGCGCGGCTGATTTCGCGAAATCTGCGGGCTGGGTCGCGACCGGCGAGTCAGTCCGCATGGGAGGGCACGATATGAACCTTGATCGATCCGCTGCTCTTGTCCGCCGCGACTCTGAAAGCCTCATTGACCTGCGCCAGCGGAAAGCGATGGGTTACTAAGGAGGTCAGCTTGCTTTGCTCTCTGCGCAGAAGGTCGACGGCGACACTGAAGTCGGTTTGCCAGCCGCTTCTTCCGTAGCAATTTGATCCGACCAAGGTGACCTCCTTGGTCGAGTAGTCCAGGCCGGGAATCCGCGTTTCGCCGTCGAACACTCCCAACATTAGAACGATTCCACCGGGACGAACGACTCGGCCCGCCTCGACGAGTGTCGCCGAGTGTCCGCCAACCGTTTCAATCACGCAGTCCACCGGAGCATCGCCGAGCGCTTTGAGCAGGGAGTCGACATCCGAGAACGCGCCGTCGGCCCCCAGAGCACGGGCAGCCTGCTGCTGATGGGGATGACGCCCGGTGACGAAGACCTCGCTCGCTCCCGCTGCTCTCGATGTGAGTATGCTGATCAGTCCGATCGTGCCTGCTCCTAGGATCGCCACTCGCTGGCCGGACTCGACCCGGCCAAGACGGGTCCCGTGCACGCATACCGCCAAAGGCTCGACCAGCGCGCCCGCCGAAGCCGGTACGCCTTGCGGCAGCGGGTAAAGCGTATAGGCCGGTACGGTCGCCATTTCGGCGCAGCCGCCGCGGCCGGTGACGCCGAGCAAAACTTTTTTGGCGCATCGGTTGTGATTACCGGTGCGACATTGATAGCACTCGCCGCAAAAGGTCTGCGGCTCGACGGCCACTGCAGCGCCGGCTTGCAGCGCTACGCCGTCCCCCACGGCGTCGATGAGGCCGCCTATCTCGTGCCCCGGCAATAGGCCCTTGGGCGAAGGGAATGACCCGCGGTAGAAATGAAGATCAGTGCCGCAGATGCCGACCGACGAGACGCGGATTCTGACTTGTCCCGGCTTGGGTTCGCCTGCGGGTCGTTCAACGATATCGAGACTGCCTTTGTCGTTCCAAACCGCCGCTTTCATGATTTCCCTCTCGTCGCCCGGAGTTTACAACAAAACTCTGCCGGCGCTATCATCCGCCCAGCCTTTGGTAAGGAGGCTCGAACTATGGCCACCTACATTATGTTTAGCACTCTGACGGATGAGGGCCGCAAAACTCTCAAGGAGCGCCCTGAAAGGCTGCGCGAGGTGAATCAGGAGATCGAGAGAATGGGCGCCCGGGTAGTTAACCAGTTTGCGGTCTTGGGCATCTACGATTTCGTAAACATCATCGAAGCGCCGAGCAACGAAGTTATCGCACGTATCTCGGTCGAACTCGGCGCGCGCGGGACGGTCCAGCTCACCACCCTTCCCGCAATCTCGATCGATGCGTTCACGAGCATGGTAAAGGACAGCAAGACGACGTAACGGAAACGCTACCAGTCACCGCTGCGAGGAGGGCTTCGTCATGCCTACTTATCTGATGCTTAGCCGGCTGACGCCCGAGGGCCTGCGAACCATCGCGCGCGACCCCGATCGCCTCTATGCTTTTCGCCGCGAGATCGAAGCCCTTGATGTGAAGATACTCCAGCAGTATGCACTCAACGGCCAGTGGGACTTCGTGACGATGCTGGAGGCGCCGCACAATCTAGCCGCGTTTCGCGTCGCCATGGAGCGAGAGGCCACCGGAAGGGTACACACGGACATCTTTCCGACTATCGATCTCGACCTATTTACGCGCTTGCTTGGCCAAACCACGGAAACCACCGGACCGTTCGCTTGGCAGACCAGTCTCTGGGCCCAGGTCGCGCGGCGATTTCTGCGCTACGACACATTGACTCGCACCGTG
>DASXNP010000337.1:0-5850 GCA_036494985.1 Binataceae bacterium (SeqCode) | reverse complement strand
CGCACCCGAGCCGGCCTAGCCTCGAAGGAGCGTCGTTTTCCTAAGAAAGGCGCGATTTCCGAAGTGATCAGTATGGCGCGCAACAAGGCCCGTACGCTTGAAGTCGCGATCGAGAAGGATTTTCCGCACTTCATCGATCATCGTGTCGAAATTCTGAAACTTGCCGCCGATTATGAAGCCTTCAAGCGCGCGCGTGGATTGGTTGACTACGACGACCTGCTCGAGTTGATGGTTTCGCTGCTTCGCGATCACCCGTCAATTCGCGAGAGCCTTGCGGCACAGTACCGCTACATCTTGGTTGACGAGTATCAGGATACCAACCTGGTTCAGGCCGAACTGGTCAAACTGCTCGGCTCCAAGCACCGCAACGTCATGGCGGTGGGCGACGACGCGCAATCGATCTACTCCTTTCGCGGCGCGCATTTCCGCAACATCATTGATTTTCCAGGGCTCTTCGCGGACACCCGGGTCATCAAGCTCGAAGAGAACTATCGCTCTTTGCAGGGAATCCTCGACGTCGCCAACGACGTAATAGCCCGCGCCGACGAGAAATACACCAAGGTGCTGTTCAGTCGGCGCGAAGGCGCCGTCCGGCCCATGCTAGTCCGAGCGCAAGACGAGCGGATGCAGTCGCGCTTTGTCGCGCAGCGCATTCTGGAGCTGCGTGAAGAAGGCGTCGCACTAGCTGAGATCGCGGTCCTGTTCCGCTCGAGCTTTCATTCCTTCGATCTCGAGCTCGAACTCCAGCGCCGCGACATCCCCTTCATAAAACGCGGTGGTTTCAAGTTCATCGAAACCGCCCATATCAAGGACGTGCTCGCGCATCTACGGGTCGTTCAAAATGCGACCGACTCGGTGTCGTGGCTGCGGGTCCTGATGCTGCTGCGCGGAATCGGCCATCGCCGCGCGCAGCAGATCCTCGAAACCATCCCCCACGCGGCCAATCCCGCTGCGGTGCTCGCCCAACTCTCTGGTCGCGCCGCCCCCAGCGCCGAGCGGGTTGCTCGCTTGTCCGCGTTATTTGCCGAGCTTGAGCGCGAATCCATCCGACCGGCCGAGCAGATAGCCGGGGTTCTCGAATACTACTTGCCCGTGATGCGTGAAGCGTATCCCGACGACTATCCCAAACGCGAACGCGACCTCGAACATCTCCACAACATCACCAGTCGCTACCGCAGCCTCGATGCGATGCTCGCCGACATGGCGCTCGAACCCCCCTCCGACTCGATTGGCGAGGTACTAGCCGCCGACTCGGAGGACGAATACCTCACTCTCAGCACGATCCATTCTGCCAAAGGACTCGAATGGAAAGTGGTCTTCATCGTATGGGCCGCCGAAGGGCGCTTCCCGAGTCCGCAAAGCACCGAGGCCTCGGACCTCGAAGAAGAGCGCCGCTTGATGTACGTCGCGGGCACGCGGGCGCGCGACGAACTCTACTTCAGCTATCCGATTCAGATGTTCGATCGGAATCTTGGCTATGTCTTGGGACGACCGTCGCGCTTTCTTGAAGACCTCCCGGCGGAGCTACTGCCTACTGCAGTTCTCGAGGAGGAGGATTCGTCCTTTTAGCTTAACGAAACTGAAATAAAAAAGGGCCGACACTTGGTCGTGCGGGCCCGTTGCTCACGGATATTTTTCGGTCGCGCCCCGCCTCAGCCGAGGTGCGGGAGCGCGGGAACGCTGCCTACCAGCGCTTGCCGCTGCCGCGGCGATCTCCTCCTCCGCCTCCCCCGCCGAAACTGCGCTCGCGAGGGCGCGCCTCGTCCACTTTGATCTTTCGCCCCTTGAGATCGGCGTCATTGAATGACTTGATCGCTTCCGCCGCCTCGCTCGGATCGGTCATTTCAACGAATCCAAAGCCCTTGGACTGACCCGAAAACTTGTCAGTCACAACTACTGCGCTCTCTACCTTTCCCGCTTGCGAGAACAGAGACTCGAGGTCGTTATTCGTCACCGCATAGGCCAGATTGCCTACGTACAACTTAGTGGGCATTTATGCCCCTCCTTCAAGGTTTGCCAGGAGCTCGCGAACAGAAATACCCAACGGTTTTGCGAACGAAAGCATCCAAGCGTACCAGTGCAATGTACGTCGTTGGCCTACGCCAGTAAAGGGTGGTGCGGTTAGGTTTGAGCAGGGGGCCATTTGAGGCTAGGCGTCACGTCCTCCAACTTCAAACTCCGCGTATCCATCGGGCTTGCCATCTGTGTGCATTGGCAGCGACACTTCGCGCAGCACCGGCACCTTTTCCGTGACGGTCCCGGTCTGCGGTGCATCCTGGGGGACCGTGATCACGCGCGTCCCGACAAATCGCACCACGGTCGGCAGCATGGTACCGATACTCGTGTAATGGGTGTGGGTCGATTCGAATAGGGTGTCGGCTTTGAACATCTTGGAACCAGCACGGATCAGGTACTCGCCGTGGTTAAGCGGTCTGACCAGCGTCGACTGGCCGATGACGTAAATCCGACCCACAATCGGTCTTAAAAATCCCGGATACAGCGGATTTACCCCGAGCCAAAATGGAATCAATACCCGTTTGCCCTTTGGCCAATCTGACAAGCGCACGTCCGCGGCGCGGTCGTTGTCGCCCAGTATGAAGTCGCGCCGATCAAAGTCCTTTAATATCTGCGCGCTCAGCGAATCGCTGGGCGGTGCGGTAACCTCCTTAGCGGTGCCGAAGTCCATCGCCTGGTCAGGAGTGCAAGCGGCCGCGCCCAGCATTGCAAACATCGCCAGCGTGTATCGAAGCGCCCGCCTCATCGCACCGCGAATCGCGCGTACTCTTGCGGAACGCCGCCATCGGCGGTCCACTTCATCGGCAGGGAAACCTCGCGCAGAACCGGAATCGAAACACTCCTGCCTTCGACGTCTTTGAATTGACGCATTCCTGCATACTGGACGATAGTCGGCAAAATCTTCCCGACCGTCCGGTAGTCGGTCTTGGTGGTAATGAAAACGGTTTCCTTCTTAAGCAAGGAGCTTCCCGCTTCGATCAGCCACTCCCTCGGATCATCGAGCTTCTTGAGCAGCCTGGCCTCGCTGACCACGTAGTACTCGCCCTCTTTGGGCTGCATGAAGCCAGGCAGCAAGATGTTCGTGCCCAGCCAGAACGGCAGCTTCATGTAACGCGATTTCGGCCAGTCCGGCAGTCCGATCTCGGCAATGCGATCATTTTCGCCCAACAGAAAGCGCCGTCCGAGAAAGTTTTCATCGATCTCTTCGGGACTGGTATAGCGCACCGTTGGGGGCGGCGGCTGCGCCCGCGACAAGCTTGGGGACTCGGTCAGCAGCGCCGCGGTGGTGGCCGCCAAAAGCCACCACCAAACGGCGAGTCTCCTAATTCGCCCGCGCATAGTGGGCCGCGATCTCGCGGCCGATCCTCTCCACTTGCCCCGACCACGCATCCGGCGATGCGATAGGCCACAGCACGAACTTATCCAGCCCGACTTCGACGTAGCGCTCCATCTGCTCGAGCACATCCTGGGGTGAACCGTAAACGCTCCGTTCCAGGAACTGCTCCGCCCTTTGCCCCATCGAGTCCAACATCGGCCGCATCTGCGCGAGAGCGCGCTCTTGTGATGATTCAATGCGACAGAGCAGAATCAGCCCGGATTCGATCCTGGCGTTCGCGCGGCCATACTCGGCGGCGAACCGCCGAATCGTCTGCATGCTCTCCGCGTATTCCACTGGGGTCTGGAACGACGCGAAAAAGCCGTCCGCCAGCTTCGCCGTCCGCTTCAGCGCCGCCTCCGATCGTCCCCCGACCCATATATCAATCGTGCCCGAATCGTTGTTGGTGCGCGTGACCGGGCGCGGCTCGATTGTGAAATTGTCGAAGTTGTAGAACTGGCCATGGAAGCTTGCCTTCGGCTCACGCCATACTCGGCGTAGCACGGCGATGCCCTCGTCCAGCCGCTGGCCGCGATTCTTAACTGGTATGCCACACGCCGCATAATCCGCCAGGTTGTTGCCAGTTCCGACCGCCATCACCATCCGACCGTTTGAGAGGTAGTCCAGCGAGGCAAATGCCTTTGCCACGAGCAGCGGATGGCGTAGGTTCAGTAGCAGCACGCTCGGACCAAGCTTGATCGTGCTGGTGCGCGACGCGATTAGTGAAAGCGTGGCCACAACATCCAACTCGGGCGATGGAGCGATCAAATGGTCGGACAGCCAAAATGAATCCAAGCCCCAACTCTCGGCCTGTTCCGCCACCGAGGCGATTGCTTGTGCCGACGGCATTCCGAGCCGCCACAGACCGAAACCGGCTCCCACTTTGATTCGCTTCATTGCATTCAACTCCGATCGGCTCCGTGAGAAATAGCACGTCCAAACAATTGTGTTGTGACGTATGTAGGCTATACTACTATATGAGCCGCTATTAGCGGCGGATTAACTCTCATCTATCTCTAAAGGAGATACATTTACCACCGATGACTAGCTATGGCTTCTGTTAATCTGACTGCGCTCGGCACCGGTGACGCGTTCGCGAGCCGTGGCCGCTTCCAGTCTGGATACGTGATTGCCGCTGCCGGCGGCAATACCCTGGTCGAGGCCGGTCCCACTGTTCTGGCCTCGATGAAACGATGCGGGATCTCGCCTGCCGACATCGATACGGTTCTCATCAGTCATCTTCACGGCGACCACTTCGGCGGACTTCCGTTTCTTATCCTGGAGTATATGTGGGAAACCAAGCGTAGGAAAAACCTGACCATCGCCGGCCCGCGTCATCTCGAGCAGCGCACCTGGTCGTTGTTCCGCGGGATGTATCCCGAATCAGACACTACCGAGGTTGCGCGCAAAATGCGGTTCGTGGTGCTTGAACCGGGCCAGCCCGCTCGCCTGAACAAGATACAAGTTCAAAGCGTGCGCACACCCCACACCGTCAAGGACGTTTCCCTCGCCCTGAAGGTCAGCGTCGGCGACAAGGTTATCGCCTACTCGGGAGACACTGGATGGACGGACGAACTGCCCGAAATCAGCCGTGGCGCTGATCTGTTCCTTTGCGAATGCACTTACTTTGAAAGCGTCGATCTTTCCTTCCACCTCAACTATCCGCTGATTGCCGCCAATCGCCGCCGCTTTGACACCAAGCGCATGCTCCTAACTCACATCGGCCGCGAGGTGTTGGAGCACGAAGGCGAGATCTCGATCGAGATGGCCTATGACGCGATGCGAATCGAGCTCTAAGGCTTATCCACCTTGATGAACGGCTGGAAGCACAAGCTCCGAATTCGCCGCGCCGATCTGACCGAGTCCGCTACCGACGCAATCGTCAACGCCGCCAACACCGAGTTGATTCTTGGCGCCGGCGTCGCGGGCGCAATCAAACGGCGCGGTGGCCCGGCGATTGCGGAAGAGTGCGAACGAATCGGTCCGATTCCGCTCGGCGAAGCGGCCATCACCTCGGGCGGAAATCTTTCCGCGCGGTTCGTCATTCATGCGGCCAGCATGGAATTGGGCGGTCGCACCACGCAGTCCAGCCTGGCCGATGCGGTTCGCAACTCGCTCAAGCGCGCGGCCGAGAACGGCGTTCGCTCAATTGCCTTTCCCGCGATCGGTACGGGCATCGCCGGCTTCCCGCTCGATCGGTGCGCTCGGGTGATGCTGGCCGAGTTCCGCGACCACTTCGCATCAAAGACTTCCCTGGAGCTCATCGAGGTCGTGCTTTTCGATGAGCGCGCTGCCGCGGTCTTCGAGCAGACCTTGCGCTCGATGCCGGACTGACTAGGCGGCTTAACCCCTAGGGTTGAAGGCGACGCAATCGGCGAATGCGTCCGGTGAATTAAATTGCTGTTACGATTTCGCGATCGGCTTGCCTGGTCGTGAAAACGATTTTCACGCGGGGTAGG
>DASXNP010000336.1:0-2073 GCA_036494985.1 Binataceae bacterium (SeqCode) | reverse complement strand
GGAGCTGGGCTATTCGTGGGACGAGATCGGAGCGCTGCGCGAAGCCGAGGTGCTGTAAAGGGCGCGCCATGGTCGCCGGTTTGTAACCGCGGTACCCGCGCCGGGGATTTGGCTTCCCGCCTTGCTCACTCTACAATCGAGTCTTTTGATTTGGGGTGCAGCAAGAATGGCCGCTACCGAGATCGCAGAAGTAATCGCGCGGGAGATTCTCGACTCCCGCGGAAATCCGACGCTCGAGGTGGACCTACGTCTGCGCGGCGGAGCGATGGGCCGCGCGGCGGTGCCTTCAGGCGCATCGACCGGCGCGCACGAAGCGCTGGAGTTGCGCGACGGTGACCCCCGGCGTTTTGGCGGCAAGGGCGTGCTGCGGGCGGCCGCGAACGTAAACCTGAAGATCGCAAAGAAAATCCGCGGGCTGGATGCGGCGCAGCAATCGGTGCTCGACGCCGAGCTGATCGCGCTGGACGGCACGGAGAACAAATCCAACCTGGGCGCTAACGCGCTGCTCGGCGTATCGTTGGCCGCGGCACAGGCCGCGGCGGCGGCAGCCCATCTGCCTCTGTATAAATTTCTCACGCCCGACGCCCACGTGTTGCCGGTGCCGATGATGAACGTGATCAACGGCGGGTCGCATGCGGATTCCAACGTGGACATGCAGGAATTTATGATCGTACCCGTCGGCGCGCCTTCCTTCGCGGAGTGCATCCGGATGGGCGCCGAGGTATTCCATACGCTCGCGTCGGTACTGAAAAAGCGCGGCTGCTCGACCAACGTCGGCGACGAAGGTGGCTTTGCCCCGAGCCTTGAGAGCAACGAAGAACCGATCGAAGTGATCCTGGAAGCGATAACCAAGGCCGGTTACAAGCCGGGCGGTGATGTGGCGATCGCGCTGGACCCCGCCTCGAGCGAGTTTTTCAATAAGGGCAAGTATGTATTTTCACGATCCGACAAACGCTCGCGCACTTCGGCGGAGATGATCAGGTTTTACCGGGACTGGCTTGAGAAGTATCCGATCGTGTCGATTGAGGACGGGCTCGCCGAAGATGATTGGGAAGGATGGAAGTCGCTTACGCAAGAGTTGGGTTCGCGCGTACAGCTGGTGGGCGACGATCTATTCGTGACCAGCCCCAAGCGGCTGAGGCGGGGAATTAAAGAAAAGATCGCTAATTCGATTCTGATCAAGGTCAATCAAATCGGAACCCTGACCGAAACGCTGACCGCGATCGAACTTGCCAAGAGTGCTGGATACAGCTGGGTGATCTCGCATCGGTCGGGCGAAACTGAGGACACCACGATCGCCGACCTGGCGGTCGCAACCGGCGGCGGACAGATCAAGACCGGCTCGCTCAGTCGCGGCGAGCGGACCGCGAAGTACAATCGTTTGATCCGAATCGCGCAGGAACTGGGGGCGAACGCGGCGTATGCTGGGAAGAGCGCTTTTAGGCAGGACGCGAAGTGAACCAGGCGGGAGGAGCCGCGAGCAAAGGCGAGGAGCAGACCTCGAAGACCGTGGCCAGCTCGCGGCCTCCGGTCGCGGCGCTGATTATTTTCGATGGGTGGGGCTTGCGAAAGGATCGCGAAGCCAACGCGATCGCGATGGCGCGGACCCCGAACATGGATCGGCTCCTTAAGAGTTGTGCCCACACGGCGGTCGATGCCTCGGGCGAAGCAGTCGGTCTCGAACCCGGGATCATGGGCAACTCCGAGGTGGGGCATCTTACCATCGGGTCGGGCCGCGCGATCTTCCAGGACTTGATGCGGATCAATCGTGCGATCCAGACCGGCGAATTCGATCGCAACCCGGTTCTGTGCGCCGCGATCGATAGCGCGGGCGCAGACCATTCGCTGCACTTCTGGGGACTGCTCTCCGATGGCAGAGTTCACAGTCACATCGATCACCTCTTCGCGCTGCTCGAACTGGCGGCAAGAAGAGGCGCCCAGCGGATCGCGGTGCATGCTATTCTAGACGGTAGAGACAAGCCACCGCGGTCCGCCCTGCCCTTTATCGAAGCGCTCGAAGGGCGTCTTCGACGGCTTGGGGTTGGCCGAATCACGACCGTATCGGGGCGCTAC
>DASXNP010000335.1:0-2608 GCA_036494985.1 Binataceae bacterium (SeqCode) | reverse complement strand
TTGCCGACCGCCGCGGATATGTGGTCGCGGCCGGGCTCTGTGGCAATCGGATTGAAATCGAACACTACCGGCGAAAGGCGCTCGAGGCATTCGGTGCCCGGTCAAGTTTCGTTGAGGACCGGCAAACCAGCTCGCTGTACGAATCGATTCGCGATTTTGAATTTAAGCCCCCGCATTTTGCCGCGCAGCTTTCCGTGTCTCCTGGATTGCTTGAGAAGTGCATCGCCGAAATCGAGCAGATCGCGAGCGTGGAATTTGTTGCCTACGCGGGCAGCGGAGTGGCCAGGGTTTTCATACCCGCTGACCGCGGCACCCGCGACCTTGCAGGCGCCGCGCGACGAATCAGAGCGATTGCGCGAGCCGCGCGCGGTCATATGCGCGTCGTGCGCGCGCCGCGCGAACTAACCGCAACGGTCGCGGTCTTCGATGAGCCCAACGCTCAAGCGTTTGCCCTGATGCGGCGGCTCAAACAGAGTTTCGATCCCGCCGGAATCTTCAACCCCGGATGTTTCGTCGGTGGCCTCTGATGCGGCCCGTTACGCAAGACATCGTGGACTACGATCTGCTTTTCGACTGTGTTCACTGTGGACTCTGCCTGGAAGCCTGTCCGACCTATTTGCAAACGCGCGTCGAGATGGATTCTCCGCGTGGACGCATCTACCTGATGAAATCGATCGCGGAGGGGCGCATCGAACTGGATTCCGACTCCAGCCGCCACCTCGACCTGTGCCTGGGATGCCGCGGATGCGAGACCGCGTGCCCTTCGGGGGTTCACTATGGCCGACTCATTGAACAAGCCCGCGACTTTGTAGAAAAGCGGGCCAAGCGACCCATCGGCCAACGCGTGCAGCGCTTCCTAGTCAATTCCATCTTCCCGTTTCCCGCGCGGTTGCGCGCGGTGCTCGCGCCGATCAGAGTCGCCGAGCGGCTCGGGCTGCGCGGCGCGCTTGGCGCGCTGCTTCCGGCATCGATGCGAAAATGGCTGGACCTGCTGCCCGACCTCCCAAGCGGCACTCGAAAGCCTCCGTTCTACAAGACGGATCAGGGTACGACATCCCCCTCAGCCCAGAGCGTGCTGCTTCATCGCGGATGCGTGGCGCAGGCTCTTTGCGATTCGACGAATGAAGCCATCGAGAGGGTCCTTACCAGCACCGGATTTCGGCTTAAGCAAATTGAGGGGACCCAATGCTGCGGGGCGCTTGATTTGCACTGCGGTAATCGCGCTCGGGCGATCAGATTCGCGCAGGCAAACGTGCGGGCGATGAGACAAAGCGGCGCCGACGCGATCGTTTCGGCGGCTTCGGGATGTGCGACTGCGATCGCCGAGTATCCCGAGTTGCTCAAGGATGATGTCGAGCTCGCCGCCTCTGCCCGAGAAGTCTCGCGCCGCGTCAAAGACCTGAGCACCCTTTTGCTTGAGCGTGGCTTTAGGGCTACCGCCGAGTTCAGGGCTCGCGTCACCTATCACGACGCCTGCCACCTGGCACACGGGCTCGGGGTCCGCGAGGCCCCTCGCCGCCTCTTGCGATCGATCCGCGGACTTGAGTTTATCGAACTAGCGGAATCAGACCTGTGCTGCGGTTCGGCGGGAACCTACAATCTGACGCAGCCTGAGATGGCGGCCGAACTGGCCGCGCGCAAGGTGGGCAACATCGCCGCGACCGGCGCGGATTACGTGGTGATGGCGAATGTCGGCTGCCAGTTTCAGATTGCGGCGGAACTCCGACGCCGCAGTTCGCCGATCCAGGCGGTCCACCTCGCGGACTTTCTGACTCTGACCCTCGCAACCGGCGGCGAATAGAGCCTATCCGGGTCGGACCATCTGGGCGGGCCGCACCCACTTGTCGTATTGATCGCCGGTCAGATACCCAAGCGCGATTGCCGCTTCGCGCAGGGTTAAGTTTTCGTGATTCGCCTTGTGGGCAATCGCGGCGGCTTTGTCATACCCGATATGCGGACTCAGCGCGGTCACCAGCATCAGCGATTGGTCGACCAGCTGCGAGATGCGCACGCGGTTGGCTTGAATACCTTGCACACAGAACTCGCGGAACCGGTCGCACGATTCACCGAGCAGCCGCGCCGACTGTAGAAAGTTGAAAATCAGCACGGGCTTATAGACGTTTAGCTCGAAATTGCCTTGCGAGCCCGCGATCGCGATGGTTGTGTCGTTCCCGATCACCTGGGCCGCAACCATGGTGATCGCCTCGCACTGAGTAGGGTTTATTTTGCCGGGCATTATCGACGAACCGGGTTCATTCTCCGGCAGCATCAGCTCCCCCAGACCGCTGCGGGGTCCCGAAGCCAGCCAGCGGATGTCGTTGGCGATTTTCATAAGCGAGCAAGCCAAAGTTTTAAGCGCCCCGGACGCCATCACGATCTCGTCGTGAGCTGCTAGAGCGGCGAACTTGTTTTTGGCCGAGGTGAACGGAAGTCCGGTCAGCTCCGCGATCTTTTTCGCGGCCGCCTCGCCAAAGCCGGCGGGCGCGTTTAGACCGGTGCCGACCGCCGTGCCGCCGATGGCCAGCGCGTAGAGTCCCGGGAGGGTGGTATGAATCCGCGCGATATCCGCGTCGAGTTGCGCCACGTAGCCGGAGAACTCCTGCCCCAG
>DASXNP010000334.1:0-8037 GCA_036494985.1 Binataceae bacterium (SeqCode) | reverse complement strand
GATCTTGGTGACGCGGCCGATCAGGAGTCCGCGCGGGAAAGTGCCGTCGAGGCCGGAGGTGACGATGGTGTCGCCTTCGAGGATATCTTCGGAGCGCTCGACGTACTTCATCGTAAGGCCACCTTCGATCTGGCCAGCAACGATCCCGCGCGCACGGGAGCGTTGATCGAAACCATCCACCGCGGAGTTGTGATCGTCTATCAAGAGGACGCGCGACGCGTCGCGGCCCGCGCTGACCAGTTTCCCGATGATCCCTTCGGTGCTCAGAACCGCCATTCCTGGCTTCAGACCGCTACTCTCTCCGCGCGAGATCACGATGGTCCGGGCTTGGCCGGTCGCATCCGTGCCAATCACGTCGGCCGCGATCGCGTCCATTTGAAGCGCTTCGCGAAGCTCCAACAGCTGGGCGAGGTGCTGATTTTCGAGTTCGAGTTCCGCCAGACGAGCGCGCTGCGCGTCCACCTCGCGAAGCTTTTCTCGCAAGCGCGCGTTCTCGCGCCGCACGCCGACGAGATCGAGATAGTCCTTGACGACGCCTGCGGCGTCGTCGCCGACCCGCGTGGTCGCGAGTTGAGGCAGGTGGATCACATCAAGAATCCAAGCGGAGGGGCGCAGCGCCGTGCGATCGAGCCGCGGGCCCATCGAGAGCATATGGGCGGAGACGACCAGCAGCGCGGCGCTTACGATCAGGACGCGGTTGCGCCAGATGAAAGTGTTTTTCATCGGCCTGCCATCGAGCGAGATTTACACCGACGCGGCAACGACGATGAGTGGCTAGTCGACGGTGACGTCGCGAAGCAGAGACAATTCGTCCAATACTTTGCCTGCGCCCATCACAACTGCGGTGAGGGGATCATCTGCCAGCGTCACCGGCAACCCGGTCTCTTCGCGCAGTAGAACGTCAAGGTTGCGTAAAAGCGCGCCTCCCCCGGCCAGCACGATGCCCTTGTCGACGATGTCCGAGGCCAGTTCGGGCGGGGTACGCTCAAGCGCGATCCGAACCGATTCGACAACCTGATGCACCGGTTCCATCAGAGCTTCGCGGATCTCTTCGTCAGTGATCTCGATGGTTTTGGGCACGCCCGCAACTAGGTCGCGGCCTTTGATCTCCATGGTTTGAATTTCGTTGCCCGGGTATGCCGAACCGATTGTGATCTTGATGAGCTCGGCGGTCCGCTCGCCGATCAGCAGATTATACTTGCGCTTGATGTGCTGAATGATCGCTTCGTCCATTTTGTCCCCGGCCACCCGCACCGAGCGCGAGAATACGACCCCCGACAACGAAATTACCGCGACCTCCGTGGTGCCTCCGCCGATGTCGACGATCATGTTGCCGGCGGGCTCGGTTATCGGCAGACCGGCACCGATCGCCGCCGCCATGGGTTCCTCGATCAGATAGACTTCGCGTGCGCCGGCAGATTCGGCCGATTCGCGAACCGCGCGCTTCTCGACCGCAGTGATGCCGAACGGCACGCAGATGACGATTCGCGGCCGGACCAGAGTCTTGCGATTGTGAATCTTCTGGATGAAGTAGCGGAGCATGTTTTCCGTGATCTCGAAATCCGCAATGACACCGTCCTTGAGCGGGCGGATTGCGATGATCGAGCCGGGCGTGCGTCCCAGCATTTTCTTGGCTTCGGCCCCGATCGCAAGAACGCGGCGCGACCCACGCGAATCCTTCTGCACTGCCACGACTGACGGCTCGTTGCAGACGATTCCGGCTCCCCTTACGTAGATGAGAGTGTTCGCGGTTCCGAGATCGATCGCCAGATCGTTGGAAAACCAACCAAAAACAGAATTGAAAACCACCTAAGTTTCCGGCCTCCTCGGCCGCGGAAGCTCGCCACCGCTCCCCGCCAGATGTCCATCCGCCCTAGGGAAACCTTCCGACCGGAACTGGCAAACCCTCCAACCACAGGGAATTTTTGCCAGAGCCATCGCAAAATTCCGAAGGTTTATCGATAAGATCACAAGATCCACGCCGCCCTCCGTCACCCCTACCGCAGGCTAACGCTAACAAACGGCCGTTGGGAGAGGCAAGCAAGCGGGCGAAATCCTGGTCAACAGAACCGATCAGATCCACCGACCCTGTGGGGGTCGCTGAAGCGAGTCCTGGGGCGGTTTGAAGCCTCGGACTGCCTCGTTATGATGGGTTATCCATATGTTGAACGTCATGCGCAAGCACGCCTACTCCTGGGCGACCCGCGCGATCCTCGCGTTACTGGCCATCGTGTTCGCGTTTTGGGGAATCGGATCGGGAATATTCAACCAGGTCCATCCGGTCGGCAGTGTGAATGGCCAGAAGATACTCCCAGTCGATATAGATCGCGAAGCTGAGCAGATGCGCCAACAACTCCAAAATGCATACGGCGCGAACGCCGCGCTGGTTCTGAAAGGACTCAATCTGCGGCGCGAAGCGCTCGATCGAATAATCGAGCGACGGTTGGTTCTGACCGAAGCTGCACGGTTGGGACTCAAAATAAACGACGAAGAATTGCAGCAGGTGATCGCTTCGACCCCCGCGTTTCAAGTCGACGGACACTTTGATCTTGCGGCCTACCAGGAGGTACTGCGCGCCAACAATCTTCTGCCTAACGAGTTCGAGGAACGATCGCGCGACGATCTGCTCTCGCAGATGCTCCAGCAGATGGTCGGTCAGAGCGTGCAGGTGAGCAACAGCGAAGCGCGCCAGATATTCGACCAACAGAACGAGAAGCTTTCGATGGCCTACATCGAGATCCCATATGCTAAATTTGCGCCAGGGATTCATGTCACAGACCAGGAGGTGGCGGACTACTACAAACGCAACAGCGACGAGTTCCGAGAGCCCGAACGCGCGCAGGCGGCATTTATCCGTTACGATTCAATCGCCCTGGCCGAAACGCTTGCCCCGTCTGATAAGGAGATACAGGACTATTACAAGCAAACTGTTAAGGGCGAATTCACCCACCCTGAGCAGGTGAGCGCGCGCCATATCCTGATTGAAGTTCCCGAAGGCTCGCCGGACGCCGACCGGGCAGCGGCCAGAGCGAAGGCCGAGACGATTCTCAAGCAGGTGCAAAGTGGGGCGGACTTCACCAAGCTCGCAAAGCAGAATTCGGACGATACCAGCAACAAGTTCAAAGGCGGCGAGCTGGGATTTTTCAGCCGCGGGCAAATGGTCAAACCCTTCGAGGACGCAGCCTTCAGGCTTAAGCCCGGTGAAAGCGAGTTGGTAGAGACCCGCTACGGCTACCATGTGATCCAGGTCGAGCAGACTAGGGCGGCGCATACGGACACGCTGGCCGAAGCCCGCTCGAAGATTGTCGACGAACTCAAGCGCAAAGCAGGCAGCGATGCCGCCCGGCGACTGGTGCGCGAAGACTTAAGCGCGGCGCTTGATGGCGCTAGCCTGAAGGACCTCGCCAACAAGCGCGGCCTACACCAGAACGACACCGCATGGTTCACCGAGCAGGACACGCCTGCGGGAACCGAACAAGATCCCGAGTTTGCGCATGAAGTCCTAAAGCTCGAAAAGGGCGACATTAGGGTTCTGAGCGGACCCGGCCGCGACCCCATATTGGTTAAGCTGATCGACAAGCGTCCGCCGTACACTCCGCCGCTTGAAGAGGTGCGCGACAAAGTGATCGCGGCGCTCGTCCGCACCAAGGCCGAGGCGGCCGCCCGCGACACCGCTGAGAAGCTGCTCAAACAAATGAAAGACGCCGCTGATTTCGGCAAGGTCGCGGCGGCGAACAGTCTCGAAGTGCATCAGACCGGCCAATTCCCGCGCGCTGGACGTTCGATACCGGCGCTCGGGGACTTTCCAGAAGCTACCGAGGCGGCCGGATCGGTGGCCGCTTTGCCAGGTCTGATCAATCAGACGATGCAACAAGACGGTAACTCCTACATCTTCGAGGTGCTGTCGCGGATGGCACCGAGCGATGAGGAATGGGAGAAGGCCCGGGCGAGCTTCAAGAAGGATCTCCTTGCACGCAAGCAGCAGCTTGCATGGCAGGATTTCGTCGATCAATTGAAGCGGGGGGCGAGGATCGCGATCGATCCGAACCAGGTAAGCGATGGCGGCGAGAGGTCGTAGCCACGCCGCTATCTGAATGGATAGCCCACCTTCAACGGGATCCCTGGCTCTACCAGAAGTAGACAAAAGCGACTTCTTCTTCGAGGGCTCCGGCGTGAGCGCCTTGCTCGTGCATGGCCTGACCGGCACCCCTTACGAGATGAGATACCTAGGCCGGCAACTTGCAGCGCGGGGCATCCGTACGCTCGGTGTGAAACTCGCTGGGCATGCCGGGACCCCCAACGAGCTGGGCGCGAGTAATCACGGGAATTGGTACCAAAGTGTCGTGCGCGGATTCGAGCGGCTTCGCGGGTTCCACGATCCGATCGTAGTGGTCGGACTCTCGATGGGCGCAGTGCTCTCCGCCCGCCTCGCCGCGGATCAAGGCGGTGAGATCGTTGGCTTGGTCATGCTGGCACCGGCCTTTTTTCTGACCACCGGCGCATGGACTCTGGCGCGTGTCCTTCGCCATTTTGGACGCTGGCCCTACAGTGTCTACCTTCAAAATACCGGCGGCTCCGACATTCACGACGCCGCGGCAAAGCGGATCCATCCCACGATGGCCTTGATGCCGCTCAGTGCGCCGCTGAACTTGTATGATCTGTCGTCGATCGTCCGGCCTATGCTCGCCAAGATCAGGCAGCCGACCTTGGCGATTCATAGCAAGCAGGACCACACGATCCCCTTCAGCACTTTGGCGTGGCTCATGAACCGGCTTGGATGCGACGATAAGCGGGCCGTCGAATTGGAGGATAGCTATCACGTGATAACGGTCGACTACGACAAGGAACGCATCGCCGCGGAAGTGATCCGGTTCATCGAGCAAGTTCTTCCCAATCGTCTTGCCGAGTGCGCTTTACGGGGTGGACACCGATAATCACAGTGGCGAATGCAATCCAGCAGTATCTTTTATGTTACTACGCCGCTCGCATCGGCTGATCGGTCGCCTCGCTTTCGGAAAGCTGGGAAGATCACTAGACCGGTGGGAAGTCAGCATAAAGTAACGCAGGGGTAACGTTGGAAGCGTATAGTTTTCCCGGACCAGTAGGATTCCGAAAAAAGATGGCAGAGTCCGACCACGATTACGATCTTGTAGTTATTGGCTCGGGGCCGGCGGGACAGCGTGCCGCGATCCAGGGAGCGAAGCTTCGCAAGCGCGTCCTGGTTGCTGAAGGCAAGGGAATCGTCGGCGGGGTCTGCATCAACAGCGGCACGATTCCGAGCAAGACGATGCGTGAGGCGGCGCTTTATCTTTCGGGATACCGCGAGCACGGGGTCTATGGTGAATCCTACTCGGTGAAGGAAAAAATCACCCTTCAGGACTTGTTGTTTCGCGTCGAACCGGTGGTAAGGCACGAGATTGATGTCGTCCAACACCAGTTGCATAGGAACGGCGTCGAGCTGGTGAACGCGTCGGCTTCGTTCGTCGATCCTCACACGCTGCGGCTGGATTTTATGGACGGTCGCACGGCGCGGCAGGTGAGCGCTTCGCGAGTGGTTATTGCGGTCGGAACGGAACCGGCGGTGGATTCGCGTCTCCCATACGACGGTAATTGCGTCTTCTCAAGCGACGGAATTCTCGGTCTTAAGGACCTGCCGCAAACGCTGTGCGTGATCGGGGCGGGAGTTATCGGCTTGGAATATGCGAGCATCTTTGCAGCCCTTGGAGTCCGCGTCACCCTGATTGATATGCGTCCACGGCTGTTGCCTTTTGTTGACGCCGAAATAATCGAGGCGCTGGCTTACCATCTGCGCGAGAAACGCGTGACGCTGCGGTTGGGAGAGGAGGTGACGGGGTTTGAAATTCTCGAGGACGGCCCGCGCAAACGCGTGCAGGTGAAGCTTGCCAGCGGCAAGCAGATCGTGACCGAGAAAGCACTGCGCAGCATTGGGCGGACCGGCGCAACGACACGCCTCAACCTTTCCGCCGCGGGCCTGATCGCTGACGATCGGGGAAGGCTTAGGGTAAACGGCGTTTATCAGACCGACGTTCCACACGTATACGCGGCCGGCGACGTGATCGGGTTTCCCAGCCTCGCGTCGACCTCAATGGAGCAGGGCCGCCTGGCGACTCTCCATGCGTTTGGAATCGAAGCCGTTCATTCGCCGCAATGGTTCCCCTACGGAATCTACACCATCCCCGAAATCTCTTTTGCGGGCCACAACGAGGAAGAACTGACTGAACAAGGCGTTCCGTACGAAACCGGCAAGGCGCAGTATCGCGAAATCGCGCGCGGTCAGATAATCGGCGACAGCATCGGGATGCTCAAACTGATCTTCCATCGCGAGACGCGTGTGTTGCTAGGCGTGCACATTATCGGCGAGGGTGCAACGGAACTGGTTCACATCGGCCAGGCGGTTTTATCGTTGGGTGGCAAGATCGACTATTTCGTCGATACCGTCTTCAACTATCCGACGCTGGCCGAGTGCTACAAGAGCGCGGCGTTCGATGGAATAAACCGATTGAATTACTGAGCGCGGCCGGCTCAATTACGCGCCGATTCGTAGTATTCTTCGAGAAGATACTTAACATCTGGACGCGCCAGTACCTCGATAAAGCAAATCTCGTCGGACGAATTAAGGTCGATGATAAGGTGGCCTTCCAACGGGTCGAGTTCGACGGTGCGATGCACTTTGACGTCGGCCGCCGTAGCAAAACTCGCGCAGCTTTCGTCGCCGCAATCGCAGATTGACTCGATGCGTAGCTGGCGAACCCGCTCTTCAAGCGGGGCAGCCATGGTTTGCTTCAGGAGGTAGGCGATCTCCTCCACGAGATCGGGGAGAACATCGCTGATCAGGGGCGGGGGCATCGGCAAGAGTGTATCACGCGGTCGATTCAACGCGAGCCGGTGCAAACCGAGCGGTTGGGCCTGGGCCACCGACTTCGTATCTGATCGCGCAACCAACGAAGCGTGCCGGCTCGTCGACCTGAAGCATGGGGCGAACCCAGCTAAGTGCACGCGACCGCGGTCGCAAGGCATGAAGCGATCGTCCGCATGTCGCTCGGCGAAATCGCCGCGAGTCCCTGAGTTGCATCGAAAGTGTCGGGATCGGGCTGTTGCGCCCTGCCAGCTCGATAGAGTGGGTTGGCCAATAAAGCCGAACTGCTGATAGCTGAGCGCACGCCTTTGGGAATGGCCGGGAGCTAGACGGCTGCGCAAGGCGCGGGCGCAAAATTTTTCATGCCGTCGTGAGCCCAAGGACGCCCCATCCGGTTGCTCAAGATGGTCCGGATGCTCCGAACGAAGCTTAGCTCCGCAGCGCAGTCGGGATCTCGCCTACTAAAGCACTTCTGCTGACCAGCTGCGAAGAAAAAGCATAGTCGGATACTGGATGAATCGGAACCCTTTGCGACTTGCCGGTCATTTCTGCGGTGAGAAGTCTCCAATTTGACGCACGCTGGCAAGTATGGCCGCCGGAGTGAAGAAGCAAGGTAGTTAGGTTGGGTACCCATCGGTGCGGTGCCGCGCGATGGTCTAAGCGCTTTTCTCCCGCAGTGTGGCGCGGGGGGATGCGCGTCACTACCGGGCTTGCGAAAAAGCCACCTATCGGCAGTCGAGGGAGCTCAAACGCCGCGAGTATCGGGACCCCAGATGTGCTTGTGCAGCTGAATTTGCAGCCGCACTGGCAGACGGTCTTCGAGAATCCATTTCGCCAGCAGGGAGGTTTCCAGCTGGCCAAATGCGCAGCTCATCAGGATCTCGTAGACCCTTTTCACTAGGTCGTATTCAACTATAGTCCGCCGCGCCCATTCGTAGTCCGTCCGGTCGGCGATCACGAACTTCAATTCGTCACCCAGAGTTAAATGTTCAAGGTTGGACCATAGGTTGCGGTGCGACTCGCCGCTGCCCGGGCATTTCAGATCCATGATTCTTATCACGCGGGGGTCGAGGCGGCTGATATCGGCCGCGCCCGAGGTCTCGATCATCACGGTCTTGTTTGCTTCGAGCAGGGCTCCAATTAGCGTGTGCACCGCATTC
>DASXNP010000333.1:0-2908 GCA_036494985.1 Binataceae bacterium (SeqCode) | reverse complement strand
ACGGGAGCGCCGATCGCGATGAACTACCACGCGACGAACCTGAAGCTTGCAGAGTACCGGCGCCGGATCGCTGATCTGCGCAAGGAGATGCGCGCCGCGCGGGCCGACATCGCGCCCGAGGAAGTAGGCGACTACGAGTTCACCACGCCCGGTGGACCGGTCAACCTGTCAGGGCTCTTCGGTGCGAAGCGCGACCTGATCGTGATTCACAACATGGGTGTGTCGTGTCCTTACTGCACGCTCTGGGCCGATGGTTACAACGGCATCCACCATCACTTGAACGAGCGCGCCGCATTCGCGATCGCGAGTCCCGATTCGCCAGAAGTCCAGCGGAAGTTCGCCGAGCTCCGAGGCTGGCGCTTCCCGATGGTTAGCCATCACGGAACAAGCTTCGCCGCGGACATGGGCTATCGCGACGAGCGGGGCAAATTCCTGCCGGGTGTTTCAGTCTTCCGCAAGGACGGTGCGCGGATCGTTCGCGTATCGGACGCTCCGAGCGACGTAGGCGATGACTTCTGCCCGCTGTGGCATTTGTTCGATCTCTTGCCCGGGGGCATCGGAGATTTCCGCCCGAAACTCCGCTACCCCGAATAGCCACCGCTGCATACAATTCGCGATTCTCTTGGGTGTGAGTCGCTCCGCCAAGGGCATGGTTGCGAAGCCCATTTCTCCCGGCCGTGAGGATAAAAAGGCTCTCGGCTGGGCAAAAGCCGCGACCAACACGTCGGCCAACCCTCGAAGCTGCGCGGCCACACGCCAGCGCGCCCTCGCAGAGCTGCGTGAAGCACTCGCCTAGCTTTGGCGGGCGCCCTTCTCATCAGCCAAGAGGCGGCGGTGGGGCAGGACTGCTCGCTGCAAAGATTCTTTACCGAATGAGTAAGCCCCGCCCCAGCGCCGAATTCGTAGAGTTCGCTCGGGCCGCCGCCTCGCACTACCGGGTTTAAAGCGCGCGTCGGCGTGTCCTCGACGGTAACTCTCAGCGCCGCCGAAGAGCCCCGGGCGTTGTTCGTAACCCGCCGACCAACCGTTTCGAACACACCCTTGCGTCCAAGCACGGGTCGGGGCTTAACCTTAACCCATCCGGCTTTGCAAAAATGGCCGGGGACCTTGCGGCGTGGCACTTGGGTCAACCCGCCCAAGGTTCGAATAGGCCGCTTTAGTACCCCTTGGTGCGGTCGACCTGATTGAGCAAGGCTTTATGGGCGGCGAAGCGGCGCAAGTTCTCGATGAAGATCTCAAAGGCGTGATCGAAGTAACCCCGCTTGGAGCCCGCGCTGTGAGGAGTAAGGATCGCATTCTCCATGTCCCATAGGGGACTGTCCGCAGGAAGGGGTTCCCGCTCGAAGACGTCGAGGCCGGCGCCGGCGATTTTACCTTCTCTCAATGCTGCGATCAGGGCCGCTTGGTCGATTACTCCACCGCGCCCGATGTTCACGATGTAAGCCTCGGGTCTCGCCGCGGCCAGTTCCGCTACGCCGACAAATCCGCGAGTGACCGGCGTCAACGGCAGAGTGACCACCACGAAATCACTGTGCGCCATTAATTCCTTGCATTGCGACGGCCCGTAAAATCGCGTCGGAATCTTGCCCTCCGGATCGCCGACGCCCGCCGGTGTCCAGCCGGAATCCAAGTGATCATCGGGATTGCGCTTGAGCGCCAGCACCGTCATGCCGAGAGCTGCCGCCATTCTAGCGGTTTCGCGACCGATCGACCCGTATCCCAAAATACCCATCGTGCACCCGCGCAACTCTCGCACGCTGGTCATGAACGGGCTCTGCTTCAACCACTCGTGCTTGACCTGCGCTTTGACCGTAACGTGCAAGCGATGCGTGAAGGCCAGGATCGATGCGATGCAATACTCTGCGATCAAAACCGAATGCAACCCACTCGCCGTAGTGATCGTAAACCGATCGCCGGTTGCGGCTTCGCGCAATACGTGATCGGCGCCCGCGCTCAGGAGCTGAACCCACTTCAGGTTTGGCGCCCGAACGCCAGCGTCGGGTGGAATGCGAAAGGTCAGCAGAGCGTCGGTGTCGCCGTCGATCAGAGCGGCGAGGTCCTCTAGCGTGCGGCAGTCACGATCGACTACTTCGATCTTCGCTCCGATTCTCCCAATCGCTTCGTGTTGGGTCGCTGACAGGGCAAAACTTACTGCAATTTTCATGGTTCTCGAAGGCCATAATCTCGCACGCGGATGCCGATCTTCTCAAGTTGGCCAAGCGTGGCCGCTAGAAATTCCGGCTTGAGCGGACCACCATGGCGGCTTATAGTCAGCGCAAGCATACGAGTTCTGCGAAGGCGATCACAGGGATGAATTTGGTTAAGTATTTCTCGATCGCGGTTGCAATATTTCTGTTCGTGCTTTCCGGCGGCGCGGTCGGATTGGCCGACGATTCTCAATCCTCCGCCGCTAATCCCGGTTACTTGTCGGAGCAGCCCGGCGCTTCCAATCCAGATGCCACCCTGAACGCCCAACCCGGCGGCGGGGGACATTCACTCGAGATTGCTCCGCAAAATGGCGCCGGTCCGGGAAATAAAGACACCCAGGAGATTCCTGCAGACCGGACTTATCAGCCTTCGGACAAGACCGCTTCGACTGAGAAGAACTACCGGCCCGACGACTCCAACGGCGACGAACGCAAACCGCACAAACGCCCAACCCTGGGGATCTCGGTTCAATACCAGACCAAATGTTACCTCGGTCAAGAAGAGCACGGCCTCGAAGTCTTCACCGTCGATCCCGACAGCCCCGCCGCAAAAGCCGGACTGCAGGGACGCACCGGCGCAACCCCAGCCGGGGCCGCGGCCGCTACCGCCGGCGCTTTGGCGGGACCGATCTCGATGCTCGTTATGCCGCTTCTGAAGAAAGCCGGAAGCTTGGGCCGCGATGGTGACCTGATCGTTGCGG
>DASXNP010000332.1:0-5890 GCA_036494985.1 Binataceae bacterium (SeqCode) | reverse complement strand
CGCCCCGCGCCCCTGACTCTCCCCAATTCCCAAGCTAGCATGAGCCGTTTGCTGGCAGAAGCGCGGTCGCTGCCCTTTTGCCTTGGCGGTTCGCGAAGGGTTTCGCAGTTTGCCGCGAATCCTTGACGCGTGTGCTGCCAGATCGTTCGAGCCTGTATATTTCGGTCCCGAAATAAATCCCTTTGGTCCAGGTTTGAATCCATCGCCGCGCCCCTGGAGGCTGCCGGTCATGGCATCGAGTTTGCTCGCAGCAGTCCTCCTGGAGGAGGATTCGGTTGTGCGCTGCAGATTCGACTTCAAAGGTGAGGCGCTCTTGAGTCCCTCGCGGTTTTTACAACGACAAACTCTGTAGTCATCCGTAATCATGGGAGCCGGACAAATGGCCGAGTACTCGTCGATCAAGTTTGAAAGCAAGGATGGGGTTGCCCGCATCACGCTGGACCGACCGCAATCCGCCAACTCGCTTAACTCGACCCTCTCAGCCGAACTGATGGACGCGGTGGTGCGGTGCGAGGAGGACGCGGCGGTCCGCTCGCTAGTCGTCACCGGAGCGGGGACCCGGTTCTTCTGCGCCGGCGCCGACCTCAAAGGCTTTTACTCCGGCAACGGCGGCCTGAAGAGCCGGGTTTCGAACTTCCACGCCGTGCTTTCGCGATTGGCTCGCGCCGATTTCCCGGTCATCGCAGCCGTAAATGGTGCCGCGGCCGGAGCCGGAATGGGACTGGCGTGCGCCTGCGACTTGGTTGTGGCGGCGGAATCCGCGAAATTTACCATGGCGTACTCGAAGATCGGTCTTAGCCCCGACGGGTCAACCACCTACTTTGTCCCGCGCCGGGTCGGAATCGGCCGCGCACTCGAACTGGCTTTGTTGAATCGCACGCTAAGCGCGAAGGAAGCGCTTGAATGGGGGATCGCCAACCGGGTGGTGCCAGACCAAGCGCTGGCCTCCGAGGCGCAGGCCCTCGCCGCGCAACTCGCGGCCGGGCCCACCGCGGCTTACGGCGCGGCCAAGCGCCTGATGCACGCGGGATGGAACGAAACGCTCGAATCCCAGATAGAATCGGAATTGCGAAGTATCGCCAAGATGGCCCGGACCGATGACGCCAAAGAAGCGATAGCCGCGTTCGCGGCCAAGCGGGCGCCGGTTTTTCAAGGTCGCTGATCGAGACGGGGCCCTTATCGGTGTTGCGGCGAGAAGCTGGATAATCTTGAAGGAGCAAAAGAATGTCCGAGAAGAAAATTGCCGTCGTAGTCGGAGTTGGCGCGGGTTTGGGCGCGGCGCTGGCGCGCCGTTTCGCCCGCGAGTATTCGGTCGCGATTGTCGCGCGCAAAGCGGACTATCTATCCGAGCTGGCGGCGGAAATCACGAAGGCCGGCGGCCATGCCTGGTCGGTGCCAGCCGACGTGTCGAAAGAAGACCAGATCGCGCCAACATTCGAAAAGATTCGCCGCGAACTAGGCGCGCCGGACGTACTGCTCTACAACGCCGCCATGCGCCCATTCGGCCCGCTCATGGAGACCAAGCCCAGCACGTTTGAAAACACCTGGCGGGTCTGCGCATTCGGAGCCTTTCTGTCGGCGCAGCAGGTCGTGCCCGGGATGCTCGCGAAGGGTCACGGCGTTATTCTCTTCACCGGCGCCACCGCCGGGGTTAAGCCGTTCGGGTCTTCTGCCGCGTTCGGTCCGGCCAAGTTTGCGATGCGCGGACTCGGTCAAGTAATGGCGCGCGATCTCGGTCCGAAGGGAATTCACGTTGCGTGGATCAACGTCGACGGGGCAATCGATATGCCGTTCATTCACCGGCTTCGGCCCGACATAAAAGAGGAGGATATGCTCAAACCTTCCGCGATTGCGGAGACCTTTTGGCATGTCGCTCATCAGGACCGCAGCGCCTGGACCCAGGATATCGACGTCCGCCCGTTCAAGGAGAAGTTCTAGGGGTCGGTGGGCGGCTGACCTGACCGAGGCTGGCCATCCGAAATCGGGAAAGACGCGAGTTCTCAATCGATCGAGAACTCGAGGATCACTCTGCGTCCGATTCGACGGAACAGGCGCGAAGCGACAGTCAGCAGCACGAATTGCCATCCGTACTTGAGCGCCAGAGCTTGGCTGGCTTTCGCGCTGAGGCCGGGGTCACCCACGACCTTGGCGCTTCCTGCGCGCACTCGCCGCTGATCTTACCGCGGGCATCGCACGGCGCCAGCCGGATCCTTCCGTTTCTTCGCAGTCGTCTGACCTTCATCGTGGTCCCGTCGCTGACGGCATAAAGCTTTTCCTCTACGCGCGCGATCCAAATGGGCGTTCGAACCTCGCCACCATCGCGTTTAAACGTGATCAGATTGACATAGCGCTCACGAGCGAGAGCCTCGGCGGCCTTAAGCGCCAAGATCATCAGCGTCCGAGAAACTTCGCCGGACGCTTCTCCACAAACGCCCTAATTCCTTCTTGTCCGTCCTCGCTCTTCGCGAGCTCCGCGATTGACCGCGCCTCCAATTCCATCTGCGTCTCGATGGTCTCCGACATTCCGCTGTGAAGGAGCCTCTTGGCTCCCCCGAAGGCCCGGGTCGGTCCGGATGCCAGGCGTTTGGCCATCTCAGTCGAAGCTGCCGTCAGCTCGGAGTCGGGAACCACCGTAGTCACGATTCCCAATTCCATCGCCTCGCGCGCGCTGAGCATGCGGTTCGTGATCGCGAGCTCCAAAGCGCGTCGCAGGCCAACGATTCGCGGAAGGAAGTAGGTCGAAGAGCCATCCGGCGTCAGCCCCAACCTCGTATAAGCCATCGTGAACTTTGCTGATTCCGCCGCGTATACGATGTCGCAAGCACACACGAAGCTTAAGCCCGCACCCGCCGCGCTGCCATGGACCGCGCCAATCAGCGGCGCGTCCATCCGCGTAAAACGTGACATCGCCGCGTGCAGATAAGTGGTGAGCTCTTTTAGGTGCGCCGGCAGCGATTCGCCGTATGCAGCGAAGCTCTTCAGATCTCCCCCCGCGCTGAATGTGCTGCCTTTTCCAGCCAGCACCACCGCCCGGATCGCAGGGTCCTCGTCGCAGCGAATTGACGCGAGCATCAAGTCGCGCCCCATCTCGGCGTTCAAGGAATTAGCCGCTTGCGGTCGGTTAAACGAAATGAACGCGACGTTGTCGCGCACTTCAAATAGCAGTGTTCCGTACTCACTCATGTTAAGAGTCCTCCTTTTTGAGTGATTAAATTCTCGCCCCGTTGCCCGACGAGCTTAAGCACGATGAAGCCAGCGGGCTAGCTCCCCATCTGTCGCGATCGTTTGAAGAGGGTCGCCGTTCGATCGTAGCTACTGCGCAAGCGCGACGCGTCAGCCTCGGCACGTAATCCAGCTATCTTTCAGGAACCGGTTTGTAGCGAATCCTTGATACGGTCTGACAGCACGTCTTAAGTGCGGTCTTGAGATTCCTTCACAAATCCTTAACGTCTGCTTTGGCAAGGGGTTTGGCGGTCAGGCGTCAGTTGCTCACGGCGCCGCGCCGGCTGAGCGCGGTGGCGTATCCATGCATCCAATTGCAAGCCTTAGGTCACATCACTGTCGACAACACTACCATGGCTAATTTCAGACCAATTGCAGGTCAAATTTCAATTCGACACGGACCGGTTCAGGCAAGCGGCAAAGCCTTGATTCAATTTGGCGTTGTCCCCGATGCACGTGCGCCAGGCGCGATGCTTAGTGAGAAAAAATGTTTTGTGCTAGTTTTTTCATCGACGAAGATTGGCAATCGCACCGCCGCTCCGGGGGCGCGATGTTGGAGGACTTCGAAAATCTTGCCCGGACGTGTCCAGCACTGGTGGTTGACGATTGTCATCGTCGACTGTGCCCCCGTTGCCGCGTTCGCCAATGACTGGGGCATGGGCGATTCGAACGCGAAAATTCCTCCAAGCAGCATTTTCCAGCCAGTCTCCACCCCGGCTCACGAAATCAATACGGTTGCGTTCTTCGTCCTCTCGATCACGGGGGTGATTTTCCTGATTGTCGCCGGCCTGCTGGCCTACAGCATTGTGCGATATCGCGCCCGCCCCGGCGACGACGTCCGCGAACCGCCGCAGGTCTACGGCAGCAACCCGATCGAATTTGCGTGGACCACAGTCCCGGTCCTGATTGTATTCGTTCTCTTCCTCATAACTGCCCGTACCATATATACCGTGCAGGCGCCGACGCGGCCGCCCGGCGCTCTCGGCGTGCGCGTGATCGCGCATCAATGGTGGTGGGAATTCCGCTACCCAACCCTCGGTATTGTGACCGCAAACGAGCTCCACGTGCCGCTCAGCGATCGCCAAAGCTCCAGCCCGACCTTTCTCGATCTCGAGTCCGCCGACGTCGTGCACAGCTTCTGGGTGCCGCGCCTGGCGGGCAAGACTGACGTAGTTCCCAACAAGAAGAATACGATGTGGATTGATCCGCAGGTCGCCGGGACCTACCTCGGCCAGTGTGCCGAGTACTGCGGCACCGAGCATGCGATGATGCTGCTTCGGGTGATAGTCGAGTCGCGCGCCGACTTCGAAAGCTGGGTGGCTACGCAAAAGCAGCCGCCGCAGGTTGACGCGGCGGTCGCGCCCGGCCGCCACGTGTTCGAATCCACGGCTTGCGTCAATTGCCACACAATTCGCGGTACCGCGGCGGACGGACGCTTCGGTCCGGACCTTACCCATCTGATGACGCGCGAGACCATCGGCTCAGGCGTCGCGATGAACACTCGCGATCACTTGCGGATATGGGTGGCCGATCCCAGCGTAATGAAGCCCGGCGCGCTGATGCCGGCGATGAATCTCGACGACAAGGACCTCGACGAACTGGTCGACTATCTGGCCACACTTCATTGATTTAGGAAAACGCGATATGGCGGGAACCATCGATCACGAAATCGCTCTCGGTGCGGTAGACGATCTGCAAGCGCTGCCCGCCCTCGGCAAGCTCCACGCATGGGTCGTCACTGTCGATCACAAGCGGCTCGGTATTATGTATATCGCGGGCGGACTCTTCTTCTTCCTGATCGCCGGCCTGCAAGCGGCCACGATTCGCCTTCAGCTCGCGGTACCGAACGCCGGTATCGTGCCACCGCAGGTATTCAACCGCCTGCTCACAATGCACGGCACTGCGATGGTCTTCCTGGTCGGGATGCCGATCCTCACCGGCTTCTTCAATTACCTGGTGCCCCTGATGATTGGCGCGCGCGACCTCGCCTTCCCCCGCCTCAACGCCTTCGGCTTCTGGCTGTGGTTTTTCGGCGCCTTGCTGCTCTACTTCAGCTATATCGGCGGCGATGGCCTTTACGGCGCGGGTAGTGCGCCCGACGTCGGCTGGTTCGCGTACGCACCACTGACGGAGCGGCCGTTTTCGCCCGGTAACAGCACCGACTATTGGATACTTAGTATCTTTCTGACCAGCGTCGGGTCAACCGCGACGGCCGCCAACTTAGTCACCACCGCGATGTGCATGCGATGCGAAGGAATGACGCTCAGCAAGATGCCGGTACTGGTGTGGCTAGCCGTCGTCGTCGCGTTCATGATACTCGTAGTCCTCCCGCCGCTTTCGGCCGCGCAGGCGATGTTACTGCTGGATCGTTTCCTCGGTGCGCACTTCTTCGACACGCAAGCCGGCGGCTCTGCCATTCTGTGGCAGCACTTCTTCTGGATCTTCGGCCATCCCGAAGTTTACGTGCTGGTCATTCCGGCCTTCGCCTTCGCCTCCGAGATAATTCCGGTCTTCTCGCGCAAAGTCATTTTCGGATACAGCGTGATGGTGGCCGCGACGTGCGCGATCGGATTCATCAGCATGAGCGTGTGGGCACATCACATGTTCGCGGTCGGCATGACTCCCGCCGGCAACTCGTTCTTCGCCGCCTCGACGATGTTGGTCGGCG
>DASXNP010000331.1:0-3050 GCA_036494985.1 Binataceae bacterium (SeqCode) | reverse complement strand
AGAGGCCGCGAAACCACATCGACCTAGGGTCGCTATGAAAACGACGGTGCCAGAACTGCTTCACCTCGATCATGGGAGTTTCGAACGGTGGCGGCACCATCTTGATATTGCTCAGCATCGAAAAGCGCTCACCGATTAGCTTTGGTACCGTCGCGATGAGGTCAGAAGTGGCAACCAGAAAGGGGACGCTCAAAAAATGCGGAACGGTCACTGTCGCGCGACGGCGCATTTTCATTTCGATCAAGGTATTCTCAAACAATTCTTGGCTCCGTCCCTCATGCGCAATGACGATGTGGCCCGTCTTCAGGAATTCCTGCACAGTCATCCTGTTTTTGATGAGCGGATGGTTCGTTCTCGCGAGACAGGTAAAGGCGTGACTAAAGAGAGTCTGCTGGACGATTGTTGCTTGCACCAAGTCTGGAAAATATCCAACCGCCAAATCTACGGTGCCCTCTCCCAAGGCGGTTTCAAGGTCGATCGGTTTGATGACGACCGATCGGATCGCTGCCCGGGGCGCCTTGGCGGATATTGTTTGGATGAGATCCGGCAGAAGCATCATCTCGCCGACGTCCGAAGTCGCCATGACGAACGGTCGGTCGTCGTCGCTTGGGTCAAATGCCGCTGAACCAACTACCTCCTGCTGCAGTATTGTCAGCACCTGTCTAATCGCCGGGCCGAGACTTAGGAGTCGCGGCGTAGCTTTATAAGTCGCGCCACTTTTAACGATCAACTCATCCTTGAGAGCCTTCCGCAGCTTCGCGAGCGAGGCGCTTACAGTGGGTTGGCTGATCCTAAGCGCCTTCGCTACCCGTGTTTGATTTCGATCGCGGATCAGAGCCTCAAGGAGAAGGATCAGGTTTAGGTCAAGTCCTCGGAGATCCACCGGGTCCCTCCTCAGCTTTGTCCGGTTGGAACGATTTGCGCAGCCCTCACCATGTCGGCGTGCGCCGGATAATCGATGTAGCCTCGCCCGTCACCACCATAGAACGTCGAACGGTCGTAGTGGGTCAAAGGCAGGTTGCGTCACAGCCGTTCGGGCAGATCAGGATTGGAGATGAAGTGGCGGCCGAAGGCGACGAGGTCGGCGTCGCCCGACGCGACCGTAGCCGCGGCACTCTCACCGGTGAAGCCGCCCGCCGCGATCAGTGTACGGCTGAATTTTCGCCGCAGATGCTGGGCTGCGATCGGAGCCTGGCCCTTGACGATCTCCTCGAAGCCCTTGATATGCGGCTCGACCACGTGGAGATAGACGATGCCCAGTCGATCGAGTTCGGCCGCGACATATCTGAAGGTCGCGGCTGGATCGCTGTCCGACATCGATCCGTAAGTGCCGCTCGGCGAGATGCGTACACCAACGCGATCCCCGCCCCAGGCGGAAATCGCAGCCCGGGTGATTTCCAGCAGGAAACGCGCGCGGTTTTCGATTGAACCCCCATATTCGTCCGTGCGCTTGTTGGTGCCGTCCTGGAGGAACTGATCGGGCAGATAGCCGTTCGCACCGTGGATCTCGACGCCGTCGAAGCCAGCGCGCAGTGCCCGTTCGGCGCCAGCGGGGAACTCCTCGATGATGCCGGGTATCTCCTCGAGCGCGAGCGCGCGCGGCATCGAGAACGGGACCTCGCCTTGTTTGGTAAAGGCATAACCTTCTGCCGCAATCGCTGATGGCGCGACCGGCGCCTCGCCATTGGGCTGCAGATCGGTATGCGACTGGCGGCCGACATGCCACAGCTGCAGGAAGATCCGGCCGCCCTTGGCGTGAACGGCATCGGTGACGCGCCGCCATCCGGCGATCTGAGTGACCGAATAGATGCCGGGCGCGCTGACATATCCGTAGCCGCGAATCGAGACCGGTGTCGCCTCGGAAATGATGAGGCCGCCCTTCGACGCGCGCTGGGAATAATACTCGACCATCAGCTTGCTCGGAATGTCCCCTGGATCGGAGCGCATCCGCGTCAGCGGCGCCATCACGACGCGATGGGATAGCTGATAAGGGCCAAGCTTGGCCGGCGAGAACAGTGTGCTCATCGTCGTCTCCTGTCGATTTGTGTGACAACGGCCGATGGTCGCTTCTCGCGCGCCCCATCGGCCGTCTCGGGAGAAGCGCGATGGGATCGCAATCGCGCTTCTTGAGTTCTTGATTGCTGCCGTCACACCTTGACGGCAGCCTCCCGCTGCAGCATCGGAATCATGTCTTCCGGTTCGGGCCTGTGGGTGTAGTCGGGATTCACTTCGGAGTAGAGGATCGTGCCGTCCTGTCCGATCACATAGCGGGCCGGCATCGGCAGGGTCCAGTTCGGATCGTCGTTGAACGCAGGCAGATCGTTCTTCAGGCTCTTGTAGAGCTCGACCAGATAGTCGGGGAGATCGAAGCGCAGGCCGAACGCCGCACCAACTTTGCCCTTCACATCCGACAGGATCGGAAAGGAGAGCTGGTTCTGGCGCATCGACTTGCGGCTGTTCGGCGCGGTCTGCGGCGAGATCGCAACCAGCGATGCACCGTATTTGTCGAACTGGGGTTTCGCGGCTTCAAGCGCCTGCAGCTCCATGTTACAGTATGGGCACCAGACGCCGCGATAGAAGCTGACGACGAGCGGGCCTTTCTGCAAGAGCTCATCCGAGCTGACGATATTGCCCTCGGGATCCTTCAGCGAGAAGGACGGAGCCGTGTCACCGGCTTTCTTGGCACGCCGGGCAGCGCCGGAGGCGACCATCTCGGCGGTGGCGCGATACATGGTCTCGATCACGGAGCGTGGGACGCTGTAAGGCGGGTTGCCGCCCTCGAAATCGGCCTTGAAGGCATCGAGTTTGGCTTGCAGTGACATGGCCGGTTCTCCTTTGGGTTTTCGCGTGAACTTGTCGATCGAGGTCACGCGAAGACCTAACGGAACGGGCTGCTGCGGAGTAGCGAGGCTGTTGGACTAGATGTTATTCTGCCCGGGAATAAAGGCTTCAACAGCCGCGGTCCGATCAGGGGTTAAAGCTGCGTTCGAAGAAATCCACGAAGGCGCGCGCTTTCGCCGTAGCCGCGCGCCCAGTCGGAAATACCGCCC
>DASXNP010000330.1:0-3590 GCA_036494985.1 Binataceae bacterium (SeqCode) | reverse complement strand
AGCATGGAGGTCGCCACGCTTTACGTAGAGGCCGGCGTCGGGTTCGAGGCCATAAAGCACGCGCCGATCAAGCGAATCTTCGGTGCCCATGAGCACGCCCGGCGGGATTGGAATGCCGGAGCGCTGGAGCCCGGCGCTTAGCAGATCCCGGTAGCAGTTGCGGATGGCAAGCGCACTGTTGACGACGATGCTACCGCTGTGTTGATGCATCACGAGCCGGGCGAGTGCTTCGCGACCCTGGCACATCGCAAGAACCAGGTCGTAGCCGGCGATCGCGAGGTCAAGGAAACCAACCGGTTCGACGGTTTCGATCTCGAATCCTTCTGCGGCGAGTTCGGCGAGCACCGACTCGAGAATGGCGGCATCGGCCGCCACCTTGCCAGGCGAGAATTCAGTCTCGCGATATACTCCGAGGGCTCTCATGGGTCAGGGGTTCGCGTTTCAACGACTTCCTTCGGGTCTAACCAAATTCCGGGCGGCGGCGAGGTCGGCAGGCTCGTCGATATCGATGACGTGATCGATAAAGACTCCCTTTAGACAGAAGCCTTCGCTCAGCAGCAGGGCGAGAAACCCGCGCAACGCACCGACTCCGGCGCGACGGGCTCGGTCGCCAAAGTCGAATATTCGAGATGGTAGATAGTATACACCCGCGGTCACGAAATTCGACGGGGTAGTTCCCAGTTCGGTGATCCGAGCCTCGCCGTCGACTTGGGCGAAGAGTGGCTCGCGATCGCCGCGCCACCGAACGAGACCCAACGCCCCCTCGAAGGACGGGGATGAATTCGCTGCAAACGCAAGGGCGGCCTCATGGGCGAACTTCTTGAATTCGCCAGTACCCAGAACTGCGTCAACCGTCGCGCCAAGGAAACGATCGCTTTTGAGGTAGTCGGCGCCGGCCAGTAAGGTTTCCATTGAGTTGGCGGTATCGCGAACGACCAGCGAAAGTTCCGATGGTAGGGTGACCGTTCGGTCCGAGATCAGGCCGGCGGTCTCGGAATTCACGATCGCAGTGATGGGAGCGGCGCCGGCACCGCGGAGCTCGCCGGCCTGTCGCACCAGTAGCGTGATGCCATTGAGCTCGACCAGTGGCTTGGGAAGCCCACTTACACCGGGCCGGAGCCTTTGCCCCCGGCCGGCTGCGAGAATGAGGCCGCTTGGCTGGTTCATCCGAGAATCTCGCCGAGTTGAGAAAGGTCGCTGATAACGTAGTCGGCCGCGGTAGGTCGGCGGGTTGAAGCCGCATCGGGGTTGAGCCACACGGTTTGCAAACCGAGGATCTTAGCCGAGCAGCAATCCTTAGCGAGGGAATCGCCGATCATGATCGAGCGGGCGGGCTCGGAATCGAGCCGCCGCAAAGCGAATTCAAAAATCCGACGATCGGGCTTGACTACGCCCACGCGACCCGAATCAGCTACCGCCGAAAAAAGTGCAAGGGTATCCGCCTCCCTCAACACGGTCTCGAGATTGCCGTAAAAGTTGGAAACGACGCCGAGCTTGAAGCGGCGCGCGAGCGGTAGAAGGATTTCGCGCGTTCGATTTAGTCCGGTGCGGGTTTGTTCTAGGAATCCACCGCAGATTTTGGTCTGAATTCTGCACAGCGCCGCCTCATCGATCGACTCGAAAATGGCCTTGAACGTGGGTAAGGACCGGGTGCGAAGAAAGTCCAGTTGCGTGCCGACTAAGAAATCAGTGAGTTCGGCAAGACCCATCGAGTAGACCGGCTCTCCCCGGCGATAAGCGTCGGCGGAGGCGTAGCTGAAAGCCGAATCGAAATCTTCGCGAGAAAGATTGAGGCCGGAGCTTCGGTAGTTGCCCAAAAAACGGTCGAGCCAATGCGATCCAGGCAGGTCTAAGGTGCCCCCAAAATCGAACAGCAGCGTGTCGACAGCCGTCATCGAGTAACGTAGGATACCAAGCTGTCGCCGCGTGCTCCAGAACAAGCACCGTTAATATCAGAGCAAGTTCTGATGAAGCGCTGCTTGTAGAGGAGGCGACCCCGCCGGCAACTGACGGGTCACGCATTCTGTCCGCTACGCCCGCGAAGATTTGAAACGAGAAATCAAACTGTCTAACGCATTAGCAGTTCTAATCGCGCCGCTGGTTCTCTTGATGAGTTTCAGTGCGGGGGCGACCCTGGCCGCCTCGGAACCGATAATCAATACAGGCGATGCACAGGCTACAGTGGCGGCTCTAATCGAATCGATGCGGGGACTAGGAGAGGCCAAAGATCAGGCCGAACGGACGCAGATCATGCGCTCCATCGATGATTCGCTGGCGATCGAGTCGATGGCTCGACAGGCGCTGGCACAGACTTGGCTTAAACTAACCAAGCCGCAACGGGACGAATTTGTCCAATTGATGACGAAGACGCTGGAGAAGCTGGCTTATCCGCGCGCGGCGGACTTTTTTACCGGACTAATAGTCGATTACCGTAGTGTTTCTAGTACGGCGCAGGGCGAAATAGTGAGAACCCGAGCAACGCGGGCGCAAAGCGGTCAGGTCACCATCGACTACCTGATGGAACAAAGACGGGGTCGATGGCGTGTCAAAGATGTAAATCTCGACGGAGCGAGTCTGAGCGAAAGTGTGACGAACCAAATCCAGGCGATTCTGAAGCAAAGCTCGTACGCGGAACTGATCGGAAAGATTCGCGCACGCTTAGCCGAAGCGCCGAGCACCAGCCAGTCGGCCGATCCAGTTGTGTTGTGCATAAATTGCCGCTGAAGGGTTCTATAGGAAATGGCAATGTTATATTTACGTTACGCGGAGATTTCGTTGACTTCACTGACCGATTGGTCTAGGAAGTTTCCGCTACGTGGGGCGTATCTTGCCATCAGGATCAATTGAAGCGGCTTTGATATGTGTGCCGTCTCGCTGCGGCGACAAGATCTTTGGGCGAACACTACTGGAGCGTTTGCTTACGATGTGCGAACGGGCGGGGATCGACCGCTTCTTTATCGAGGCCTCGCCGGAGGCGCGCGCGGCGGTGCTGCCGACTCTTGGCAGATTCCGCGACCATCCTCAGGTTTGCTTTGTAGACTCGTTCGAGCGGCTCACCAATAAGACGTTTGCTTTGAGGCCTCGAACGCCGTGTCTGGCGTTTTCCGGCAACCTAGTGTTCGGCCGATCGCACTTGATGAGGGTAATTAACGAACACGCCGCCGCGCCGTCTGAGGTCGTGACCTTGGCCAGCCTCGGAGGCGACTTCGCCGGCCAGCTGGCGGTTGGGCCGCTCGATGACCTGACCAAGAGCCTCGCCTTGCAAGGGGGAAGTTTCGCGCGCCGTCTGGCGTCCACGAGCCTGGATCTGCCGTACGCGCTCGACGGTCAGCCGGCGGATCGCGAAGAAGCGGAATTGCGGGTGGCGCGGGCGATTCGCGAGGAGAACTTGGCCACCGATGGAATCATGGCGCGGTTGTTCGATCGCAAGCTGTCGTGGAGGATTAGTCTTAGGCTGGCGCGGACCTCGATCACCCCGAACCAAGTGACGCTGACGAATACGGTGCTGGGACTGGTGGCGGCGCTGATGTTCGCCTCGACCAGTTATTGGGTGCGGCTGCTGGGTGCGATCCTATTTGTGGCTTCGATCA
>DASXNP010000329.1:0-1617 GCA_036494985.1 Binataceae bacterium (SeqCode) | reverse complement strand
AATTGAGGGACGAACTGATTGAGTTACCCATTGGTCGCGAGCGAAAGCACTGGGCCGCCGACGCGTTGGCGCGCGAGGATGTAAAGTTAAACGCCATAGAAGATAAATGGCGTACCAAGGCAATGAAAGCGGCCGGCAATCTCGAGGCCAAGTACGCCTGGAGCGTGGCAGCGCGAGCGACGCTGCGAAAACACTCTGGAAAGAAACAGGAAAAGCGCCCGACAGGCGGTCGCTCTTCGGAGAGTTAAGACTTCCTTAACGATCGGTCAGATAGTGTGCTTGTTGGGGTTTGGCGGACAGCGCAACGTGCTGGGGTATCCAATCAACAAGGCGTTCAAATGAGCAACCACACGACGATCAATCGGAGATTTATCTCGATCGCTTCCATGTTAATTGTTTTCGCCGGTGCCGCGATGAGCGCGACAGTGCGGGCTGCTGATGAACCGCAATACGATAAAACCGTCGTTACCTACGGAGACTTGAACCTGGATTCTCAGCAGGGTACGAAGATGCTCTACGCGCGACTTCGCAACGGTGCTGAAGACGTCTGCTCCTCGATTGACGGTCGCAACTTGTTCCTCAAGCGACTCTGGCAGACCTGCTTCGATCAGGCGGTGGCTGCCGCAGTGGTACAGGTCAATAGCCCGGGTCTGACCACCCTGCACAACGAGGCGGTCAATCGATCGAAGGGTGATCGATAGTCGCTGTCAGCGGCGAATCACTCCTCGCCGTACTCATCGTGTCGCCGCCACCAGATCCCCGTCTCGTTGCGGCCCTTGGGTCCGCGGTCGAGCCATTGATACGCGCCCCACAGGGCATCGAGGCCGCGCGCATAGGTAGAGTAGGTGTGAAAGACGGCTCCGTCCTGTTGCACGAACGCGCTCATACCCGGCCTGTCCCGCGTAAAGGTAGGCGCGTCGGTTCCGCACATGGCGGCGAACTGCCGAACGGGCTCGGAGGCGCTGTTTGCATCCATTGCGTGACCGCCGCTGCGGTAGTTGTACATGATGCCACCTGAACGCTGCTCTTCCTCCGTAAATGAGACGCTGAAGTCGGAATTGAAGTCGCTCATGAACGAAGAACCCCATGGAAATGTCCACCCCATACGGCGCTTGTAGGCCTGCAGCTTGTCGAGCGGGGCCCGCGATACTGCCCATAGCATCACATCATGGTTGGCCAGGTGCCGGGTGAAGCCGTTAAAGCCGTCCGCGATCATCGAGCAAGACGGGCAACCGGCGGCATAGTCGGGCCCGAACATGAAATGGTAGACGAGGAGTTGTGAACGCTGCCGGAACAGGTCCGTCAGCGAGAGGCTCCCGTCATCGGTGTCGAAACGGTATTCTTTGCCGACGCGGACCCACGGTAACTCCTGCCGCCGCCGCGCCAGTTCGTCGCTTCGCCGAGTGAGATCCTTCTCCGCCTCGAGCAGCTCAAGTCGCTCGCCCAGCCACTCTTTGCGCGTTGCAGTTCTATGCTTGATCATCGCTCCAGCTCCTTCACGTTGCTTCATGCTGAGAGATTAGGCGGAGGACGCCATGAGGTGGGAGTTACAAGTGTGGCGGGATTGGGCTGGGGCCGAGCCAACGCATAAGGCCAATCGACATCACAGTATGCGGC
>DASXNP010000328.1:0-4791 GCA_036494985.1 Binataceae bacterium (SeqCode) | reverse complement strand
GGGGAGAAGGTCGACCCAAAGGATTGGCAGGCGTTCGTCGATGCGCAAAACGATGGCCGCAAGACCCGGTTGAAGGTCGGTGAGAAGGTACCGGACTTCACGCTGCCCGACCAACGGGAAGCAACGGATGCTCGGTGAATTGCTCGGGCCCAGGGGGTTGTTGCTGGTTTTCGTGCGCAGCTCCGACTGGTGGCCTTAATGCCGATCGCAGCTCGTCGAGCTGCAAGACTCATTGGAGGGTCCAAAAAGAAACGGCGTCAATCTGGTACGGCACACGTCACCGGCGCTGGGGGAAATAGAAGCGCGGCGCGCGGGCGAAAGCCCAACCCCCAGCTGGCGCCCTCGGAGGCCGCGAAAGTATGAGATGTCGATGCGGTTTTTGGGGCAGCCCAGGGGAGCGTTCCCCGCAAGCCGCGCAGGCGCTTTGCAACTTGCTCCGGCTTCGCGGTTGTGGTTGGATTGACTGTTTACCGTTTCTATAATGAGTGATCGGGCGCGCTGTGCGGTGAAGCAATCGGAGCACAGACCTCGTCGGGCGAAGGCGGCCTCTAAGGCAAGAAAAGCGAGCGATGAAAAGAACTTACCAGCCGAGCAACCGCCGGCGCAAAAGAACCCATGGATTCCGGCGCCGAATGGCGACGCCGGGCGGGCGCAACGTGCTGCGGCGACGGCGGCGCAAGGGCCGGGCGCGACTGACCGTCTCGATTCCACCGAAGCAGCCCGGGTAGCAAGCAAACCCAAAGCGCGCAAAGCTTTCGGTTTTGGTCCCGAGCATCGGCTCCACAAGCCAAACGACTTCCGGCGGGTCCAACGCGAAGGGACGCGGATCGCGGCGGGCCCTTTTGTGGTCTATGCGCTTAAATTTGGCAATCTATCGCGGCATCGTTCAGCTTCGGAGTCAGGCCAGGCCGCCGCGCCGCGGCTGGGCGTGACAGTGTCGCGGCGGATAGGAAACGCGGCGGTCCGAAATCGGCTGAAGCGCCGCATCCGCGAGTGCTTCCGCACGAAGCTTAAACTGTTGCTAGCCGAGGGGATGGACATCGTCGTGATCGCACGTACCGGTGCGGCTAAAATGCGCTTTGACGCGATGAGAGACGCGCTCGTGCATGCTACGATTGCGCTTGGAGATCGCGCCAATTGAAATCGAATCAGGCAGAGGATCGTGGAAGTCTCCTCGGTCGCATACCGCGCTTAATGGCCGAAGGCGTAGTCGATCTTTACGCAGTGGTGGTTTCGCCGCTGGTGGTGGCGCTGTTCGGCCCAGGCTGCCGATTTGAGCCGTCGTGCTCGCAGTATGCGCGCGGGGCGATAGTCACGCACGGGTTGGTACGCGGCGCCGCGATGGCCGCGGCGCGGATAGCGCGATGCCAGCCCCTGGGCGGGCACGGCTTCGATCCGGTGCCGCTTGCGAGCGCGGCAAAAGAAAAATCCAAGCCAAAAGGGCAAGCGGAGTCACAAGCAACAGAGAGTCCGGCCCTTGCCCTCGGCACGGTGTGGCGCCGGCCGTGGCAGAGCCGCTAGAAAATGGACAGCAAGATTCTAATCGCAATAATCCTTTCTCTGGCCGCGGTTGTGGCCTATCAGGAACTGGTCCTGAAGCGGCTGTATCCGCCTCCCAACGAGAACGCAGGGTTAGCGCGGGTCAGTACGCCGGGTGCATATCCGAGCCCGGCGGCAGGCTTGCCGACCGCGATCGGAGGGGTTTCAAGTGCCGAATCGGGCCGGACGCAGATCGCGAGGCCCGAAGGCACGGCGGCCGGAGTCGCGGTCGCGGAGGGTCGCAACATCAAGGTGGAGACCGACCTTTACACCGCGACCTTCACGACCCTGGGTGGGAGGTTGAAAAGCCTCATGCTCAAGAAGTTCAAGAGCTCTTCGGGTGAGGGTGCGCCGCCCCTGGAGATGGTGGTACCTGGCGAGCGCGGCGAATTGCCCTTGGGTGTCGTCTGGAAGCGCGGCGATACGACGGCCGACGACAGCGCGATTTTGTATCAACCCTCGACCGAGTCAACAATTGAAGTGGGCGCGGGCGAGAATTCGCGGCTTACGTTTCGCGGAAAGAGCGCCGATGGACTCGCCATAGAGAAGACTTTCTCGTTCAACGATTCGAGCTACGTGCTGGGGATCAAGTCGGAGCTCTCCGGCGAGACCCGCGGCTTGCAAACTGCTGGGTTTGAAATGAGCCGATCTCTGAGTCCGGGAGCGGGCTACTACGACGTCCCCGAAGTCCAGGCAGATATCGATCAGAAAGCGTTTGTGGATGCGGAGAAGGCGTTGCGCAAAGGCGTCGCGCCGGTCTCCGGCAAAATCACCTACGCGGGGTTCGGCGATCGATACTTCCTGTCGGTGTTTTTACCGGAGAATCCGTTCGAGGGGACCCTGGTGGCGGATTACGACGGTTCGTCGGCTAACACCCAGCTGTTGTTTCCGGTGCCCGCGGCGGCGGATTCGATAAGCCTAAAATCGGGACTGTACTACGGGCCCAAGCAGCTCGAGGTGCTCGAAGCGGTTAATCCTGATTTGCGGCGGGCTATCGATTTTGGATGGACAGGGTTGCTCGCGCTTGCCTTGTTGCGGGCGCTTAAGTTATTCCATTTCATCTCGGGCAACTGGGGGGTCGCCATAATCCTGTTGACCGTGGCTATCCGGGTTCTCTTCCTGCCGATGTCGATAAAGAGCCAGCGCTCGATGATGCGGCTGCAGCGGCTCCAACCGCAGGTAGAGCGGCTTAAGGAAAAGTTTAGTGGCGACAAGGAACGGCTCAACCGCGAGATGGTCGACCTCTACAAGCGCAACCACGTCAATCCGATGGGCGGATGCGCGCCCATGCTCCTGCAACTGCCGATCTTCATCGGGCTATATTCGGCCCTGCTCAATTCGATTGAACTACGCCATGCGCCGTTCTTCGGATGGATCACGGACCTCTCGCGGCCGGATTGCCTGCACATTCCCGGCATGCCGGTCTTGCCCTATATCGATTGCGCGGGAATCCCGGTGCTGGTGCTGCTGATGGGGCTGTCGACGTTTTTGCAGCAGAAGATGATGCCGCAAGCGGCGGATCCCAACCAGCAGAAGATGATGATGTTCACCCCAATAATCTTCACAATCATGCTGGTGAAGTTTCCGGCCGGGCTGTCGCTCTATTATTTTTCGTCAAACGTGCTTGGGATAATTCAACAGTATTTCCTTAACCGGGAATTCAAACAGACCACGACCGCAGTTGCAGCAACCGCATGAGCGACACAGATTCGATTGAAGTAACCGCTCCTACTATCGACGAAGCGATCAAACAAGCGCTCGATCAAATGGGCGCCGCAGAAGACGACGTTGCCATTGAGATTCTAAGCTCGCCGCGCAGCGGTGTGCTGGGCTTGGGGGCGCGGCCGGCGAAGGTGAGGGTTAAGCGCCGAAGCTCGAGTGCGGCCTCCAGCGCCGCCGGATCGCCAAGCTCGCCGGCGTACGAGAGCGATCCCGCGGCGCCTTCCGGGGAGCCGGGCGGACTTGCCGCGGCCGCCCGTACGGCGGCGGCAGTCGCCGCCTCCGCGCCCTCCCCCGCACCGACGCGGCTTGAGGGTCGGACTGGCGAAGGACCGGACCTTAACCCGATTGATGATCGTGATGACGAACGCGGAAATCGCACCAGCGCTGAGCATTTGGACCGTTCCGATGCGGCGGCCGACCGCAAGAGCGCGGCGGTCGGTGATCAGGCGCATGATGCGATCCAGACCCTGACGGCGGTGCTGGCCAAGATGAGCGAGAAGGCCGAAGTGCGGCTGGCCGCGTCCGATGAGGAAGGGATCGAGCTTGAAGTAAAAGGCGACGGGTCGGGGATCCTGATTGGCCGCCATGGGCAGACACTGGATGCGCTGGAATACCTGATCAACCGGATTCTGGCGCGCCGGATAAGAGACCCGGTGCCCGTCACCATCGACACCGAAGCGTACCGCGCACGACGAAATCAGCAATTGGAGCGGATGGCGCTGTCGATGGGAGAGCGGGCCAAGCGCGAGCATCAAAAAATGACGCTGGAGCCGATGCCGCCGCGGGATCGGCGGATAATCCATCTGGCGCTGAAAGACGACCCTTTGCTGGTGACCCGGTCCACGGGCGCGGGATACCTTAGGACCGTTGAGATCGCTCCAAACCAAGAGGGTCGTGAACCGCCCCCGCGCGAGCGCAGCGAGCGCGGCCGTGGGCGGGGACGAGGTGGACGCGGGCGCGACCAGGAGCAAGAGCGGGGACGGGGTTCGGTTAGTCAGCAGCAGAGCCAGCCTAGTCAGCCAGACCAGAGCGAGGCGCCGATCGGAGAATCGGGGGGTTTCAAGCACGGCCAGAAGCGAATGTGACGGGCGACGAGCTCTCCGGCCCGGTCAAATTCGCCCCGGTTTGCCCCGCCGAAAATCGAGAGCCTGACAAAGTGCAAGGGCGGCTCCCGCGCGCGGGAACCGCCCTTGTGCTGTTTGGAGGGCTCGAAAGCCAGGGCCGGCTTTGAATCGACTCTCGAAAGTCGCCTAAGCGCAGCGCCGACGGCGAGTTCTAAGGGGCGGCTTTCACCATCGCCTGGGTGGTGAAGAAGTCCTTGTCCACCGCGCCCATGTTGATGTACCAGCATTCGCGCTCCGGGGTCTCGATTCCCGGCAGGTAGCACATTGTGGCCTGACCGGTCTGGACGTCGGTTGAAACCGCGCCGACCACGAACTCGCGCTTGAACGGATAGATCGCTACGCGCGCATCGGGCACCGGACGGTCGCGGTTGGCCAGCCAGTAGATGTGGGCCCGGAAGAGTTGGCC
>DASXNP010000327.1:0-3348 GCA_036494985.1 Binataceae bacterium (SeqCode) | reverse complement strand
GTTTCGAACGCAAGATTTCAGGCCTCGCCCGGGTTGTGCGGACACGCACAGTCACCCCCGCTGCTTATTGCGGGGCATATCGCCCCGCTCGGTACAAAATTGCGGTGTCTGCTCATCGAACGGCGTTTCATCCGTGCCGTTCGCTCACCCTCGCCATGAACAAACCGACCACCCCGGTCAGGCTCCCGACCATGGTTGCCGCGAAATATAGCAGGCTTAGTGCAACAGCTTCCGCTGAGCCCACCCCCGCCATTTTGAAAAGGAACACATAAGATCCTTCGCGCAATCCCAATCCGTTTAAAGTAATCGGAATGCTAGCGAAGAAATTGCTTAGCGGAACGCAAAGAAAGAACACCGAAAGGGGAATCTGGAGTCCCAGTCCAAGCGAAATCAGGTACTGGCAAAACACCAGCGAGACCTGCAAAACGACCGACAGAATCAGCACCGGTAATAACGTCTGCGGACGCCGCATCGACGGCACCATCACCCGCGCTAATTCGGCGACTCGCGACGGCAACAAATCGACCCCTCGAGCGATCAATGGCAGCGTCAGGTATCCCGCCATCGAAACCGCCCCGACTATCAATACTGGTACGACTACCTCGCGGGTCAGGATTTCTCGCCCCAGGAGCACCGCCGAGATAGCGGCCAGCCAGAAGAGCGCGGCTAGTCCGAGCAATCGGTCCGCCATCACCGACGCCGCCGCCCTTGCCAGCCCAAGCGGTACATCTCGATTCCTTCGCGCCAGATAGAACGCGCGCGCCGCGTCGCCTCCGATCAATCCTGGAACGAACAGATTGGTAAACATTCCGACGAAATAGAACGAGAAATACTCCTTGAACCGCCCCCCTAGTCCCACCAGTCGCGCAACGATTTGCCACCGATAGGCCGACATCACCTGCCCTGCGACAAATAAGGAAACCGCACTCCAGAAGTAGCGCGGATCTTCATCACGGATCGCCCGCCCGATTGAGCCGCGTCCGTACCGCCACAGAATGAACCCCGCCAGCGAAAGACCGATCGCGGCGCGCAGCGCGAAGCCCCCAATCGCCCTGCGCTTCGAATCGGCATCCGGCGCGGCGCTCGCCACCGCCTCGCGGCCCCGATGTTGGGTAGCCGTGGGTCTCATTTCGAGCCGTTCGCCACGGCGAGCTTGTGATGTTCGGTGGCGATGACTTCGAATGCGCCCAGTTGAGGGGCAAGCCGGATCAGGTCGCGTTCATCGATCACCAGCACCGCGCGCCCTTTTTTCCACAACCCGATCAAGTCGCGATCGTTTGGATAAAAAAATTCGTTCGAAGCTCGGTCGTGTTCCGCGCCGAACCGCAGTTCGCTCGGATTCCCGACCAGTATCACCCGTCGCTTGGCATAAAACGGCAGTGCTTGCACGTATCGTCCGTACGATATCAGCTCTGCATCCGGTTTCTTGCTCTCCACCTCTCGTGACAACTTGTCGTATGATCGCATCGGCTCGATCCCGATTCGCGCATAGCTGACCGCAATCACCAACGCCGCGGACATAATCGCGATCGCCAGGATGCAGACGTTGCCCGCGCGTTGAAAGGTCACAATTGCAACACCCCCGCCCGACAGAAGTACCGCCGTCGCAGCTATCAGCGGAGCGCGGATCAACGGGGTATAGCCAAGCTGAGCGCCGCGGCTGTAAATGAGGAATCCGATCAAGCCCACTGCCGCGGCGGCCGGCAGAAAGGCGATCGGAGCCAGTCCCAGCCCCGATCGCGGCTCAGGGCGCTCGATATACCCAACTGTACCGTCGGCGATCAGTATCGCAAGCGGCGGCACCGCCGGCAGCACATACGGAATCAGCTTCCCGCTCGCCAGCGAAAACAGTCCGATCGTCAGTGCTGCCGCGAGCAGGCAATAGCTGGCGGCAGGTTTCCCCTTCGTTCTGACCAGCGGCAAGAGCGTCGCCCATGGCAGCATCCCTCCCAAGATCACCGGCAGGTAGAAGTAGATCGGCTGCTGGTGGCTGAATCCCGGCTCGAACACCCGTTTGAAATGCTCGCCGAGAAAGTAGAACGAGAGGAAATCCGGTTCGCGAATCGATACTGCCACAAACCACGGCGCTGCGATTGCCGCCGTCAAAGCAAGTCCGCTCGCCAAGCGCAGATTCCTCAAACCCGCGGACAATTCGCTCCTGGTCCAAAGAAAAATCAGCGCGCTCGCCGCCGGTATCACCACGCCAACCGGCCCCTTGGTGAGAACGCCCAGTCCCATCGCAGCGTAAAATGTCCAACGCCACCGTCCGCCCTCGAGCCAATACAGGAAGAATGCATAGGTCGCGATCGTGATCCAGAGTGTCAGGATCATGTCGGTGGTGAGCACCTGCGCCATTACGGGAAAGATCGGGCTGGTAGTCAGAATTGCCGCTGACAGTACGCCGCGTCTCCGATCAAAAGTCTTCACCACGAACAGGTAAGTCGCGACTACGCAACCGAGCGCGGCCAGCGCAGGCGTTATGCGCGCCGCAAGGGAATTGGCCCCGAAGATCTCAAACCAAGGCGAGGTCACCCAGTAGAGCAGCGGCGGTTTCTCGACATAAGCAACGTAATTCAGATGCGGGAGGATGAAATCGCGCGATTCGATCATTTCGCGGGCGATCTCTGCGTAGCGGGCCTCGTCCGGCTCCCACAATCCGTAGCTCCCTAGATGGAAGAAGAAGAGCGCCGCCGCCGATGCGATCACGATTACCGCCGCCAGCGGCCGCTCGAACATCGATTGCGCCGCTTCGCGCACGGGATCTCTCATGCCTAGCGATCGTCTAAGACCTGACTCTCCGGAAACCGGAGAGTGCTACGCTTAGTAGCCAGCCGCCGCTCCGCCCTTGCGCGGATCTCCGGCACCCTTCATCCCCGACGGAGAGATCGCAATCGCCGTCACCGCGCCCAGCATCGGCACGCTGCGCGTCTTGAACCCCATCGCTTCCAGCGCTGCGATCGTACTTGACGGCATTGCCTTTTCGATCGCCGCCACGTCGGGCGACGCCTGATCGTGAATCCGCGCCTGCACGACCGCCTGGTCCGGTGGTTCATGGAAATCCAGCACGTCGAGCGCGACCTGCAGTACGCCAGTGGTTATTGTCGGACCTCCCGATCCGCCCAGCACCAGCACCGGCCTATCATGCTTGGTCACGATCGTCGGGGTCATGCTGGACAGTGGCCGCTTGCCCGGGGCGATCGCGTTCGCCTCGCTACCGGTTAGACGGTACACATTTGCCACGCCTGGGGCGATCGCGAAGTCGTCCATCTGGTTGTTGAGGATTATTCCCAGGCCGGGCACCATCATCTTCGCGCCGAACGGCGTGTTGATAGTGGTTGTGAGCGCAAC
>DASXNP010000326.1:0-3040 GCA_036494985.1 Binataceae bacterium (SeqCode) | reverse complement strand
GAAAGCCGCTCTAAACGGCGCAATATCCAAAAGGGGTTGGTCTTTCCAAATGGTTATTCAGCCGCGGCTTGAGCAAGGATACGCGATGCGGGTCATGTACTGCGCTCTCAATCAATGAAATAGACCCTCGAAGCGGACCCTTCGCCTTATCCGAAGTTAACTCCGATAGGAGTGCCGGTGATACCGGGCAAGTCCCTTGGGGTCTTCTAACCGCTAAAAAGGCTCCGCCAGAGCCGTCGCGGAGCCTTCCCCGAAGCCGAGTAGACCCTTGCTATCGATTCATTGCCGCGTGCCGATCCAAGGTTCTGTCGCGCTAGTTTAACCCGTAACAAGCGGTCACGTTGTCGTGCACGATGAGATTCAGCTCCGCGTCCGTTAGCCCTTTACGATGCTCCCTAATCACGTCCTGAGACCACGGCCAGGTTGAGTCGCTATGCGGAAAGTCGCTCGCCCACATCAGGCGTTCGATGTTGCACATATCGCGCATCTGGAAGGCTACCCAGTCGTCCTGGAACGTCACGTAGATGTTGTTGCGGAAGTATTCGCTCGGGAGCTTGCTCAATTCCTGTCCCGCGGGCAACCAATACCGATGGCGCTTGTATGCATGGTCCATACGGTACATGTAGTGCGGCACCCAGCCGGCATCAGCCTCCGCGCATACCACCTTCAATTTCGGATGGCGCTCGAAGACTCCGCCCAGCACAAAGGTGCCCATGATGTCTTGGCACCCGCGGACGATCGAAAGGAACCCGTTCATCTTCGGACCGCGGGTTTTGAAGCTGTCCTGTTTGCTAGTTAAGATGTGGAAACTCAGCGGTAGATTCAAGTCGATCGCCGCGTCGAAGAATTCGTCATAAATCTGATCGTCATAGTCGGCGACGCCCGGATTTCCCGGCATCATTACACCGCGAAATCCTAGCGCCGCGATCCTCTTCAAGTCCTCGATTCCTTCTTGCGGCGTGCGCATCGCCGTCTGCCCGATTCCGAGCAGTCGGTCGCGGTGCGGGTCGCAAAACTCGGCCAGCCACTGGTTGTATGCATCAAAGCAGGCCTTCTTGTAGTCCAGGTCCTTATGATTACACAGCACCATGCCGACCGTCGGATAGATGACTTCCGCCGAGACTCCGTCCTTGTCCTGGTCGGCCATTCGCGCTTCCGGATCCCAGCCGCCGCGATGGAGGTTCTCCCACTTCGACCCCCACATCGAGAGCTCGCTCGGCGCTTTCCCCGCCGCCGCCGCCAGACCGACGGTGATCGGCCTTTCCATTCCATCGACCTGGAAGACGTCGCCGAGTTTATCGTGCTTGATCATCCGCGGCGCCGTGTCTTTGTACTTACGGTCGATGCGATCGACGTAAGTGTTGGGTGGCTCGGTGATATGCGAGTCAGCCGAGATACACGGTTTCATCATCGCTCTGTCTCCTCTTTTCTAGTCTGCGCAGACTGTCGCAGCTCCGCACGTCGAACTATCCAATAATAACCCTTCTTAATCAATGATTAGCGCCGCCGCGCGACGCTTCGGGAACAGACGGGTGAGCAGATTGACCTCAACCATCCTCGCCGTGCGTGCAAATCCATCACGAGCTTGGCGCGAGTTCAGCCGATACACTTGCATTACCTCGTCGAGCTCCACGTCGTGCGATCATACCATGCCGAGCCAGGCGAGGCCCGGCAAAGGCATAGTCATGGTCTGTGGGACCGTAGCTCCGCCGCACCCATAAGCATAAAAGTCGCCTGCGCTGCTCTCGGCACGATGCAAATCGCCGCCGGCTCCGCCTCCGCGAGCAACTCCCCGATGGCCTTGGTTGCATCGAGCGCGATCATCATCGGCTTTCGCGGTGGCATCCGCATCGCGGCGTCGCCGATTGTCGGAATGCTTCCCAATCTGATCTTCCTATCCCCTCGGACCGCTTCGACATCGAACACTCCGCGTGCGCCGTTGGGAATCTTAAGACCCTCGACTATCAGCGCGATTGGTCCGCCGCGATCCGCCTCCGCCCGCAGCATCGCTGCTTCCTCGTTATCGACGCGAATCGATGGACCCTGCCGCGCCGCGCCCTTGCCAATCTCGCACCTGTATCGCGCCAGCAGTGGTTCGTATCGATTCGACGCGGGCGGATATTCGTAACGCAAATTCTCCCGATGATTTAGCAGGTCGCCAGCGCTGATTGAGACCGGTTGCTGATTTTCGTCGAAGAAAGTCCACCGTCTGTTCCGGAAGCGCGGGTCGGTAGGGTTTTCATACGCCCCCGGCGGTAGTCCGGGCCGCGCCAGCTGGTTCCATCGGCTCCAGAGTTTGTCGAGATTGCAATGATGCGCGTAAAAGAGTGGATCCCGCGCTGCCAACACGAGGCTCCCCATATCATTGAACGGCGGCTTGGTAATACCCACATCCTCGTGCAAGATGTTGTGCGGGTCTACTTCGCACGCCCCGCCACGGACATCGTTTCCCCCGAATGTAGCGAAATCGGTCAGCCCGTTTAGTAGAGCGATCCGCTCCGATGCGCCATCGGTCACCGGCAGTACGCCACCCGCCGCTAAATCACCGTTTCGATCGCGATCCCACAATGGGTTTGACGCATTCGCTGGCTCCGCGTATTCGGTCGGCAGTTTCCGGTTATCTTCCCAATCCCAATAAGGGAGTCGAAACGCCTCGAGGTCACCTATCAGATGCCCCAAGATCCGCTCGAAAAAAGTAGAGGTAGGCGCGATGCCACACAAAGAAGTTCCACGAGCGATGGATTTGAATCGCAGCGCTATTGCATTGTTGGCAACACAGTCCGTGCAAATTGGCCTGCAGGTTCCATGTGCGAAAGTCGTTCGACGGCAACACGCGCAGTGCTGCGAATGCCTGCCGCAGCTTGCGGAGCTCCGATCCTGAGAGCGATGCGATTGACCGTCGCCGCACGAGCGGTCGCCGGTCCTCTCCAGGCTTGAACGTTCTCCCACCCGACGGCGGCGGCGGACAAGCAAGCGCAACAGCTTCTTTTAGGCAGTAAAATGATCTGATCCAGCGAGTACCAGCCCCCAGCCCTGCCGC
>DASXNP010000325.1:0-6397 GCA_036494985.1 Binataceae bacterium (SeqCode) | reverse complement strand
GCGCGCGTCCCGATGTTCGGCTGATTCCCCTCATAGGTGACGCGGAGGCCGAGATGAGAGGTTTGGTCGCTGACGCCTCCGGACCGCTCGGAACCGGCGGGATGGCCTCGAAGCTGAAGGCCGCGCGACAGGCAGCGGGCGCCGGAATCGCGGTTTTGATCGTGTCGGGGCGCAAACCCGACTCTATCTCGATAGCCCTCGACGCCTCGCGTGAATCCGGAACGTTGATCCTGCCGATGAAGCCGCGCATCAAAGGTCGCAAGCACTGGATCGCTTTTGCCCTGAAGCCGATGGGCGCGCTGACCGTCGACAGCGGTGCGGCGCAGGCGTTGAAAAACAGCGGACGAAGCCTTCTTCCGTCAGGCATTCGCGGGGTAAGCGGCGACTTTTCCGCCGGAGCATGCGTGAGCCTAATCAACCCAGAGGGTAACGAGTTCGGTCGAGGACTGGTAAACTACTCGGCAGGCGATGTGACAAGAGTGATAGGACATCGTTCGACGGAAATAGTTCGCTTGCTGGGGTACAAGGTGGCCGACGAAATAGTCCATCGGGACAACCTCGTATTGTTGGATCGGTCGCGGTGAGTCTCGAAACCGAAATCAAGGATGTGCTGGCGCGAGTACGTCGGGCGTCGAAAACGCTGGCGCTTTGCTCGACTGATCAGAAGAACGCGGCGCTGAAAGATCTGGCGCGAGAGTTGCGAAGTTCGGCAGGTGCGATTCTGCTAGCGAATAGGCAAGATCTCGAACGTGCCCGGGCCACGGGAGTCACCGGCGCTTTTCTCGATCGTCTGGCTTTGGACGAAGCGAGAATCGAGGTGATGGCGCGCGGCGTCGAGCAGGTCGCGGCGTTACCCGATCCGGTGGGGGAGACGATCGCAAAGTGGACCCGCCCGAACGGTCTTGCGATCTTGCAAGTGCGCGTGCCGATCGGGGTAATCGCGGTAATCTACGAATCTAGGCCAAACGTGACGATTGACGCTGGCGCGCTCTGCTTGAAGGCAGGCAGCGCCGCCGTGTTGCGCGGTGGCAGGGAAGCGATCGCAACCAATGGCGCATTAACGGCGCTCATCGGCACCGCCCTTGAACACGCCGGCATTCCGCTACAAGCCGTCTGGTTTGTCGACAATCCCGATCATGAAGCCGTGCAGATACTCAAGCGTCAGGTCGGCGGAATCGACCTAATAATTCCGCGCGGAGGCAACACACTGAAGGCGGCCCTTCGCGATTCGGCGGTGCCGCTGCTTCCGCATTTCGATGGCATTTGCCACACCTATGTAGATCGCCGGGCCGACCTGAAGATGGCCGAAGAGATCTCAATCAATGCGAAATGCGCGCGCCCCTCGGTCTGCAACTCAATGGAAACCCTGCTCGTCCACCGCGAGATCGCCCAAGAGTTTCTGCCGCGTGTCGCGCAAGGCTTGACAAAGGCGGGCGTTGAGATCCGCGGATGCGAAAGGACGCGCGAGTTCCTGCCGAGCGCAGCGCCCGCGACCGACGCCGATTGGGATCGCGAATATCTCGACCTGATTCTGGCCATAAAGGTCGTCGATTCGCTCGACGAAGCGATTGAATTCATCACTAAACACGGCTCGGGACTTGCCGATGCCATCGTTACCGATGATCCGATCGCGGCGTCCCGCTTTGAGACCGGGGTGGATTCAGCTAGCGTTTTCGTTAACGCCTCGACACGATTCGCCGACGGATTCGAGTTTGGCTTCGGTGCGGAGACCGGAATCTCGACCAATCGTCTGCACGCTCGGGGACCGATGGGACTGCGCGAACTCACCACGTATAAGTACCTCGTTCGAGGACGCGGCCAGGTGCGACTTTGAAATCATGCCTAACGAAGGCGACGTGGCGGTGGGCTGGACGGTCATCGGCATCAGATGCGGATAGGAATTTTCGGCGGTAGCTTCAATCCGATCCATCACGGCCATTTGCGGGCTGCGGAGGAAGTGCGCGAGGCGCTCGAGCTGGATCTGGTTTATTTTGTGCCGGCCGCCTCGCCGCCACACAAGGCCGAAGGGGACTTGGCACCGGCAGAGCATCGGTTGCAAATGGTACGTCTCGCGACCAAAGGCAATCGCCACTTCATGGTGTCGGATGCCGAGGTCAAGCGAATTGGAAGATCTTACACGGTCGACACCGTGCGATATTTCGTCTCAACTTTGCGGCCGCCTTCGTACCTGTACCTGATGATGGGAATGGACGCCTTCGCGGAACTTGACAGTTGGCGGGAGAGTCGTGAACTGGTCAATCTGTGCAGTGTTGTGGTGCATACTCGCGGACGCGGACGCGGATCGGAGCCGCCACGCGTATCGCTTGCCGCTCTACAGCGCTTTGGCTATTGTCAAAAAGGCGACCACTACGTGAATCCAAGCGATCAAACGCTGTCGTTTATCGAGACCACGTTTTTTCCTGTATCTGGCACCGACATCAGGCACAAACTGCAACGGCATCAGTCCATTCGCTATCTCGTGCCTAGCGATGTGGTCGATTACATTGAGCGCCATGCGTTGTATTGATTGATGCGGCAGCTCGAACCCAGTGGTTGTCCGTCCCAATCTCCTCTTGCTTCGATTCTCCGGTTCGAGGCTCATTGACTACCCTCGCTAAGACTCTGGCCGTGGTCGCGGCGGCGCTGGATAGGAAAGCGTACGACCTGCACGTTATGCAGGTCCCACACCTTAGCTCGATTGCTGAATATTTCATCGTGGCGACTGGCCGGTCCGACGTGCAGGTTCAATCCATCGCGCGTGGAATTGAGGAGCGCATGGATCGTGAGCACGAGCATCCTCTGGCAATCGAAGGGCTGAGCCACGGTCACTGGGTGGTACTCGATTACAACGACGTCGTGGTGCACCTGTTTTTCGAACCGGTGCGCGACTTCTATCGGCTCGAGAGAACCTGGGGTGACGTTCGCGAGATCGAACTGCCCGAGCCGTACCAATCGCAGGCTCGCGATCTGAGTCTTAGCGCCAGCGGCTAGGCGATTCTTCTAACTGTTGGGTCCGTCTTGCGGCTCTAAGCCAAATAGTGACCGCGCGCGCGGCCGCTTTTGCGGTTCGAAGCTTGTTTTTACCAGAGGAGGCGCTAGGGTCTATTCGCGATGCTCAGTCCGTATCAAGTTCTTGACCTAACTAACGAGCGGGGCCTGCTCTGTGGCCAGATTCTCGGCGATCTTGGCGCAGATGTAATCAAAATTGAGCCACCGGGCGGCTCACGCGCAAGATCGTTCGGCCCTTTTTTGGACGACCGCCAGGGGCCCGAGAAGTCTCTATATTGGTGGGCATTCAATCGAAACAAGCGTTCGATCACGCTTAATCTCGATAAACCCGAGGGCCGGACGATCCTCGAGCAACTCGCAAGCAAGGCCCATTTCTTAATCGAATCCGAAACCCCCGGGGAGATGGCTGCGCGCGCGCTTGGATACGAGAATCTCGCGAGCCTGAATCCCGCGTTGGTTTATGTATCAATCTCGCCCTTTGGGCAGGACGGTCCGAAGGCCCGGTATGCCGACGCCGATCTAGTCGTTCTCGCCGCGGGGGGCCCGCTGATAATCGGCGGCGACGAGGACCGTGCGCCAGTCCGAGTCAGCGTGCCGCAAGCCTATCTACACGCGAGCGCGGAAGCGGCGATGGCCGCCCTGATCGCGCATCGCGAACGCCAGCGTTCGGGACGCGGCCAGCATGTCGATGTCTCGGCGCAGCAGGCGGTGGCCCAGGCGACCCAATCTTACATTCTGTCCGTGCCGTTGGAGTCCGACCAGATCCAGCGCATGTCAGGCGGAGTGAAAGTCGGTCCGCTCAAGGTCCAGCTCGTTTGGCAAGTCCGCGACGGCAACGTCGCCGTGGTCTTTCTGTTCGGCTCGGCTATCGGACCGTACACGCGACGCTTAATGGAGATTGTGCATGCGGAAGGCTATTGCGACGAGGCAACTCTCAACAAGGACTGGCTGCGCTACACCGAGCTGATGCTAAGCGGGCAGGAGCCGCTTGCCGAGTACGAGCGGTTAAAAGGGATCGTCGGTCAATTCTTGGCGGGAAAGACCAAGACCGAATTGCTGGAGCTCGCGCTCAAGTGCGGCCTGCTCATCGCGCCGGTCACTACGATAGAAGAAGTCGTGAACAGTCCCCAACTGGCGGCGCGCGGTTTTTGGACCGAGGTCCACCATCCGGAGGTCGGTCGGACGATTCGTTACGCAGGCCCCTTCGCCAAATTTAGCCGCTCGCCTATTCGACAACGCCGGCGGCCGCCCATGATCGGTGAGCACAACCGCGAAATATATTTTCAGCTCGGCTACTCTGATCCGCAACTTGAATCCATGCAACGGCGCGGAGTCATCTGATGGCCGACCAATTGCCGCTGAGCGATATCAGAATTCTCGACATGATGTGGGTGATGGCCGGGCCGGCTTCGACGCGGGTCTTGGCAGACTATGGCGCGCATGTCGTCAGAGTCGAATCCAGCCGCCGCTTTGACACCGCGCGCACGATTGGGCCTTTTCAAAAGAACCAGATCACAACCGAGTCGTCGGGTTTGTTTCTAAACATGAACGCCGGCAAGCTCGGGATTACGATCGACCCAGGAAACCCTAAAGGCCGCGAGATAGTCCTTGATCTGGTCAGATGGGCCGACGTCGTCGCCGAGTCGTTCTCTCCAAGAGCGATGCGTAAGTGGGGACTCGACTACGAAGCGCTGCGCGCGATCAAACCGGAAATAGTGATGCTCAGCAGTTGTCTTATGGGCCAGACCGGCCCGCTGGCGAGTTTCGCTGGCTACGGCAATCTGGCCGCCGCGATCTCGGGTTTCTTCAATCTAGGCGGATGGCCAGATCGCGCGCCGTGCGGACCCTTCGGCGCATACACTGACTACGTCTCACCTCGCCTCGCCGCATCTGCGATGCTCGCCGCGCTCGAATGGCGTGATCGAACCGGCGAAGGCCAATACATCGACCTGTCGCAGGCAGAGGCTTCGCTTTCTTTTCTCGGCCCCGCCTTGCTGGACTACACCGCTAATGGAAGAGTTGCGCAGCGCAGCGGGAATTCCGATTGCGTGATGGCGCCGCACGGCATTTATCCATGCGCCGGCGACGACCGATGGATCGCGATCGCCTGCCGCGATGATCACGATTGGACTGCACTGTGCGAGTCGCTGGGACTGTCGGAACTCTCGGGCGACCCGCGCTTCGGGTCTCTGGCCGCGCGCAGGGAGAATCACGTGGACCTTGACGCGTTGATTTCAGACCGGACACGAGGTCTCGACCCACTCGAGTTGCAACTTCGTCTGCAAAACCGGCAGATTCCGGCGCATCAGGTCCACAACAGCGCCGAGGCGGTTACTGATCCCCAGCTAGCCCACCGCGGGCATTTCGTCCCGCTCGAGCATTCAACGCTGGGCCCGATCGTCGTAGAAGGATCGCGCTTCAGGCTTTCGCGCACGCCAGCTCGAGTGAATCGGGCCGCTCCTGCCATTGGTCAAGATACCCAGTACGTACTTCAGAAGATTCTCGGCTATAGCGAAGAAAGAATCACCGAGCTGGTGGCTGCCGGCGCACTAGAGTAACCGACCCCTAAAGTTGGCCGCCCGAGTTTCGACCACGATCTAAAGGGCTTGCAGTTGTTCGACGGGGGGTATTTTGCCCCATGATATCGATCAGCACGTAGAGCCTGGCATGACTAAGCGGAATGCAGCCACCCAAAAAGGTGCCGCGCCCCTTTGACGCCCGCAAGCCAACCTTCGATCAAATGGGGTCAACCATAGCCGGGAAACGCGAATCCGCTACTTGCTCTGCGGTGGAGACCAGAAGGAAAGCGTGCCCTCACTGGTCGGGCGAGGTTTGGCGCCATTGATCGGCATCATCCAAACTACCGGCGGCGGCGCGAACCGTGACGAGGGCGGCGTCTCGCCGACCAACAGCACCCCGCTGAAGGTGAAGGCGCTCGAGTCGGGTGCCCAAATAGTGTGCGAAAGCGCAAGTTGCTCGAAATAGCGATAGCTAATCGACTCTTCACGCGTGGTCACGAAATTTGCCAGATGACGGCTGGTGCCCGAGATCAGATCCATCACCTCCCAGGTGAAATACGGGCGCATCCGAGGGACGCCAATGAAAGCGAGATGGCGCGAGTCGGGTGAGAAGAAATAGGCCGTTACGGGATCACCGGTTAGCTTCTTGACTGCACCGGTGGCGATATCCAGCAAGCTGATGCCGTAGAAGATAAAGCCGTTGTCGAATTCACCGGTGGCAAAAGCGATGTGGCGCGAGTCGGGCGCCCACACGAAACTGCTCTCACCGTCAGGGAGCGTTGCGATCGCGGTTGGATTGCGCCCGTTAGGATCCGCCAGCATCAAGTGGGTCTGCTCGTCGCGCGCGACGACATACGCCAGATGTCGGC
>DASXNP010000324.1:0-2586 GCA_036494985.1 Binataceae bacterium (SeqCode) | reverse complement strand
TGAGACGAAAGATATGCTCAGCCGGTCTGACGAGTTGGACCGCAGTCGAGCCGATGTAGCCGATGTGGCCGCCGGTATCGATTTGCAGATAGGCCTTGGTAGAGCCGGTGATTGTCACATAAGTGCCGCTGTTGAGGGTTTTGATGACTTTGGCGTTGGGCGAGGGTGCGGCGAGTACCCGGGTGGTGGCGACCAAGGGGAGCTCCGCGCGGGCGGGTTCGACTTCGATCGGAGTCTGGGCGGCAGCAGTGACACTCTGGTGATGGGCGCCACGCAGGGGTTTCGATCTGGTCCTATGGGTTGGCTGAGCCGGGGTCTCAGAGGGCGGCGCAGTAGGTGGCACGCCGGCCGGTGCTGCGACCGAATTCGATTCGTCGGCTGGCGTTTCGATTATTTCGGCTTGGACGGTCGTTGACGCGATCGTCATACCGACCCACGCGCATAACATCAATCTAGCAATGAAGTGATTCCGCACCACGGCCACCTCCCTTCGGCGCTCAGCGATAAAGCTATCGAGAGCCGACAGCTAAATTGAAGCGTGGGAACAGGTGGGTTTCAACAGGTCACCGTCGGCGGGAGATGAAATCGATCAACAGCTGGAGGAAGCTTCGCCGACCTGCGCTAACAGGATAAGCGCTGTGGAGGGAGACTATGGGGTACTATCTGCCAGACCAGCGTCTAATTCCCCTAAGCCTCTCCCTCCATCAATCATAGGGCGGCTTTCGTTAGTCAAATGGCCCCGGCAGCAGCAGGGGCCTCGTCACGTCGAGAATCTTTTCACATGGCGTAGAACAGTCGGCCCACGCGCCCATAATGAGACTGCCATGTGGGCTGCTTCAAACGCGGGCGCGGGGTCGGGTGGTGAGTAAATTCGGCAGAAGGACCCGCGCCAGCGCACGAAAATGCGTCGTTCCCTCAGTCGACGCCGAGGTCAAACATTCAAGCGGTCAATACGACGGGATCGAACGAACCTGAGCCGCGACACCTGCCAGCATATCCCAAGGATTCGGCAGTGCGCCCGTCGCACACCATGGGGTACTGCCGCGGATCGCATAGCGCGGGAGGCGGCGACCACCGGTGTTGTCGCTGCGCCGAATTTTCGCGATCTGACTGCGGCGATGTTAGGGAAAAGGCCCAAGGAAGGAGATGGAAAGTCGCTCAGCCTTGCAGATTTGCGGCGCGCCAGCATGACCGGTAGAAGCATCAACACGCGCCGCACACGTCGCACCGGGTAACGTCGCAGGGCTTGGTCTGATGCTCATAATGGGCCTTTTTGCGCTCCGAGAGCAGAAACCATTTGAAAATATGGTGGTCGATAAAATCCCATGGCATCAGCTCGGCGTCTGCGTAGCGCCGCGTGACATAGGAGTCGGGGTTTGGGAGGTCAATTACGCCTTCGGCAGGTCTCAAGGCCGCTGATGCTTCGCGCTTGATGCGCTGGATACCCTGCCATACAGCGGGGAAATCCTTGCGATCTTCAAGGCAAAGACGCTCGAGAATTGCGCCGACGCGGCGGTCGCCGCGCGAGATCAGCGTTTGAAAGTAGGCCTCGCGCGGCGATTCGGCATCAAGTTCGATCCGGCCGAATTGGGGCGCCAGCTGGCCCAGCGCCGCGCGGAGGAGTGCAAGCTTGCGCTTGAGCGTGCGTGCGTCTTCCATCTGATCCCATTGGAACGGGGTCCAAGGCTTGGGAACAAAAGGATTGACCGAGACCGTGACCCGGCCGACCGGCTTTCCAATCGCGCGCGTCCGGGCGAGGATCTTTGCGACTAACAATGCAATTTCGAGCACGTCGCGATCGGTCTCTTCGGGCAGACCAATCATGAAGTAGAACTTTAGGTTTTCGACGCCGCCCTGCCGTATCATCAATTCGGCGGCGGTGACGATCTGTTCTTCGGTCAGGTTTTTGTTGATGACCTTGCGCATCCTCTCCGACCCCGCTTCGGGCGCGACCGTGACGCTGCTGGCGCCGTTGCGGGCGAGCGCGGAAGCAAGCGCAGGAGAGATGCAATCGGCCTTCATCGATGATGGCGAAAGGCGGCCCCCGCGATCGGCCACGAAGGAGGCGATTTGTGCCACGCCGGGCACGCTGGCCATCTCAGCGCCCACCAAACCAACGACCTCACGTTCGGTCAGCCCACGCGCGGACTCAGCGAGCAGATTTTCGGCGCTGCGATAGCGGATCGGCCGGTACATGAAGCCGGCCGCGCAAAAGCGACATCCCCATTGGCATCCGCGGCTCGCCTCAACCAGGTACATGTCGCCGAAAACTGATTCGGTGGTGAGGATTCGCGAACTGGTGGCGAAACGATTGAGATCTCTCAAGTAGCGCCGTGCTACGACGGGTTCGCGGTTGGGCCCAGTGTAACCGACCGATTCGAGAGAACCCGAAGCGCTGTAAGACGGCCAGTAGTGCGCCGGAACATAAGCTCCTTCCACCGCGGCCAGCGAAGCGAGCAAACCGGCGCGATCTTCGAAGGCCGTGCGATCGCGCTGGTAGGCGGCGAGGAACTCGGGGATCATCTCTTCGCCCTCGCCGATCAGAAACAGGTCTATAAAATCGGCTATCGGTTCGGGGTTTAAGAA
>DASXNP010000323.1:0-5645 GCA_036494985.1 Binataceae bacterium (SeqCode) | reverse complement strand
CGAGGACGAATCGGTATCCAGGATGCTCGAGCAAGCCGTCGAATCACTGCGACGGCAAGGAATGACCGCAGCACGAGCGGGATTTGCGGCGTTTCTCGACTATCCGTTTGCGATCGACAACTACGGTGAATTGCCACCCGCGCTGCTGCGCGGCAATCCTGCTTACTATCATTGCTACTTCAAGAACGCCGGCTTCATCACAGAGAAGGGGCTTTCCGATTACACCGCGGAATTTACCCCGGAGTTGATCGACCGGTATCAGCGAATGGTGGAGGGGGCGCGGCGCTTTGGGTTTTCGATTCAAAGCTGGCGTGAGTACGGGTTCTTCGCGGCGATCGACGCGTGGACCGACGTGATCAATTCAGCATTCGATCGTCACTGGGGTTGGAATCCAGTGAGCCGCGAGGAAGTGCGGCCGATGCTGATGCCGCTGGGCGATTCGCCGGTGGCAGACTTGTCGGTGATCGCGGCTGACGAAGGTCAGCCGGTGGGCGCGGTGTTTTCGGTACCCGACATGAGCACGTCGATCGCGCGGGTGCGGCCGGGTCTTAAGATCAGTCCCGAAAGGGGAGGTGGGACGCGAGGGGCGTTGGTGAACATCGGCGTGCTCGAGCCGTGGCGCGGGCGCGGAATCAATCTCGCGATGGCGGCGCGCTCGTTTCTGGCGATGCGCGATCAGGGGATGCGCTATGCGGGCTATACACTGGTACTAGACGACAACTGGGCGTCGCGACGGACCGCGGAGCGGCTAGGGGCGCGGGTGACGAGCAATTTCGTGGCATATCGGCAAGATTTTTGAAGCGAGTCGTAATGAGTTTTATGTGGGTGAAAATCCAGCCAGGAGGCCCATTTGGACGCGAGCCCTTGCCGTTCATTGTCGGCTCTCGATCGCCCAACACTGAAATTTCAAAGTAAGCAGAGAACGGCAGTCCCGATCATCGCTGCCGATTGCCCAGCGGGATCGAATCGTTATCTGCTCAATGGATCCGCGCAGACGGGAGAAATGCGTAAATGAAGATGAAGAAAGAAGCAATTGAGGAATTGCTCCGCGGCCCCAATGTCGCGGTCGTTGCAGTCACCGCGCCCGATGGCGCGCCGCACGCCGTGCCGACGTGGTACGAGTATCGCAACGGCGAGATTGTGTTCGCGACCGACAAGACCGCCTTCAAGTATAGGTGTCTGACGAAAGATTCGCGGGTGACATTCGTGGTTGACACCAAAACCCCGCCCTACAAGACCGTGGTGCTGAAGGGCCGCGCGACGCTCGAAGAGCGGACCGACGACGAACGGTTGCTGCGCTTGTCGATAGCCTACCTGGGTGAGAAGAACGGGCGCGCCTACGCCGCTTTGAATCGCGGGCCGGGGACGGTGTGGGTGCGTTTGAAGGCGGCGCGAATGATATCGTGGGATTACAGCGATTTGCTGTGAAGCTACACGATGGAGCGGTCGCATGCGCAAAACACGCTTTTGCGAATTGTTCGGCGTCGAGCTGCCGATTGTAGGCGCGGGAATGGGCGGGGTGGCGACCGCCAAGCTGGCCGCGGCGATTTCGGAAGCGGGCGGGTTCGGAACGATTGGATTAGCGGGCTTCGCCGCCGAGGTGATTCGGAGCGAGATCGGCGCGGCGCGGAAGCTGACCAAGAAGCCGATCGGGGTGAACATCTTGGTGCCGTTTATCCAGCCCGGGTTGGTGGAAGCGGCAGTTGCGGCGCGGCCCGATGCGATCACGTTTTTCTGGGGTGCACCGCTTGACTCCATCACGGTTGCTAGAAGGGCGGGAATCAAAACCATCTGGCAATGTGGATCGGCTGATGAAGCGAAGGTTGCGAGCGAGGCGGGAGTTGATGCGGTAATCGCCCAAGGAGTCGAAGCGGGCGGTCACGTGCGGGGCACGACGACCACCATGGTTCTGATACCACAGGTGCGCGACGCGATCGGAGACTTGCCGATGATAGCCGCCGGCGGAATCGCCGATGGGCGCGGTCTGGCGGCGGCGCTCGCGCTCGGCGCGGACGGCGCGGTGTTCGGCACGCGGTTTATCGCTTCGCTGGAGTGTGTCGCACATCCGCGGTACAAGCAGCGCATCCTGGAATCGAAGGCGGAGGACACCTTCTACACCACGCTGTTCGACATCGGATGGCCCGACGCGCCTCATCGGGTATTGCGCACGGAATTGGTGAGGCGCTGGGAAGAGGCGGGGCGGCCTGAATCAGGCAAGCGTCCCGGCGAGGGCGAGGTGCTGGGAAAGTTCCGACGAGAGGGGGTCGAATTTCCGATGGTGAACTACTCGGTGTCGCCCCCCCTGGCGGAAATGGAGGGCGATCTCGGCGGGTTTGCGTGGTACGCGGGCCAGTCGTGCGCACTAACCAACGAGATCCTGCCTGCGGGTGAGATCGTTAAACGGATCGCGGCGGAGGCCAGCGGGGTGATCGCAGACCGCCTTGTCAAGCTAATATAGAGGTCTCGTCCGACTCTCGTTCTTACTCAGCTCTGAATCATCTGAAATAATCAGGCCAATGGCGAAGCAAGCTCCGATTGAAGCGGTGATCGAGGCGCTGGGGAAGATCAAGTATCCGGGCTACAACACCGACATTCTGACGCTGGGCCTGGTGGAGGACATCCAGCCGAAACCTGACGGCGTGATCACGCTGGTCATCCGACAAGCGACCGAGCGCGACGACCTGATGCAGCAGATCGCTTCGGCGATACATGATCAAATCGCGCATGAGCTTGGCGTCAGCAACATCGAGCTGAAAGTCCATCGGATCGAGCCCGAACTCGGCGAGAAGACGGGGCGGGTCCGGCTAGATAGCGCGCGTTGCATTGTTGCGGTCGCCAGCGGAAAGGGCGGCGTTGGTAAATCCACGGTGGCGGCGAATGTGGCGGTCGCGCTTAGCCAATTGGGACATAGGGTCGGGCTGCTCGACGCGGATATCTATGGACCGTCGGTGCCGATGATGTTCGATACCATGCAAGAGCGGCCCCGATCGGCCGATGGCAAAACCTTCACGCCGATCGAAAAGTACGGTCTGAAACTGATGTCTATCGGCTATTTCCTGAGCGACAAGGCGCCGATAATCTGGCGCGGGCCGATGGTGATGGGCGCGGTACGGCAGTTTCTTAAGGATACGGTGTGGGGCGCGCTGGATTTCCTGATTGTCGATTTGCCGCCCGGGACCGGCGATGCGCAGTTGACCCTGGCGCAGCAGGTGAATCTCGACGGAGCGTTGATAGTAACGACGCCGCAGGAGGTAGCGACCCTCGATGCGATGCGCGCGGTCAGGATGTTCCGGCAGTTGCATTGCCCAATTCTTGGGGTCGTCGAGAACATGAGTTACTTCATCTGCCCGGATTGCGGCGAGCGCGACGAGATTTTCGGCGCGGGTGGCGGCGAGAAAATGGCGCGTGAAGAACATCTGGCACTGATCGCTAAGCTGCCGATATATGAAGAGGTACGCGCTGCGGGGGACAGCGGCGCTCCAATTACGATCGCGGACCGCGAGCATCCCGCAAGCGGGGTATTCTTGCAGATCGCCAAAGAGGTAACCTCGCGGACGTCGCCGCAGTAGGGGTGGGCAATGGATGATCTGGACCCTCGGGGGCGGACAATAGCGATCGTCGGGACGGGCGAGATGGGTGCCGCCGTGGGGTCTCGCCTGCGCGTGATGGGGGCGCGGGTGCTGACCACGCTCAAGGGTCGCAGTGCCGCCAGCGCCCAACGGGTCAAACGCGCCGGACTTGAGGTGGTGGACGATGATGATAGGCTCGTGCACGCTGCCGGATTCATCCTGTCGATCGTGCCTCCGGGTGAGGCGGCCGCGGTCGCGGATCGGTTCCGAGCGGTGCTTGGTCGAACGCAAAGGAAACCGGTGTTCGTCGAATGCAACGCGATCTCGCCCGTGACCGTGCGGGGGATTGCCGAGTCGCTTGCTTCGAGCGGCTGCCCATTCATCGACGCAGGCATAATCGGAGGACCGCCTCCGGCCGGACGAGTCGACAAGGGGCCCCGCTTTTACGCCTCGGGGGCGGAGGGCAACCGGCTCGTCATCCTGCGGAACTACGGACTGGATATCATGATCATTGACGGTCCAATCGGAGCCGCGTCGGGGTTGAAGATGGTGTACGCGGGATTGACGAAGGGAATGATAGCGCTGGGAGCGGCGATGATGGTCGGCGCGTCGCGAGATGGATTGGCCTCTGCGCTGCGCGATGAGTTGGCGCGCAGCCAGCCGGATTTGCTGGCGTGGTTGACGCCGCGAGTTCCGGACATGTTCCGCAAGGCTTATCGGTGGGTGGATGAGATGGGCCAGATCGCGGAGTTTGTCGGAAGCGCCGGGGCGGGAGCAGCTATCTACGAGGGCGCCGCCCGGCTCTATGCCCAGGTCTCAGCCGATCAGGAAAAGTATGGCGACCAGAGCGAATCGCGTCGCGCGGTAAGATCGTTTCTCGGGCGCTAAAAAAGCCCAAAGTGGTCTCGACCCCTCATTCGTCTTTAATCAGGAAAGCCAGGATCGCAAGACCCCCTAACATCGTTCGGACCGATTGAAGCTCGTTCCATTTGAGCCGAATCGCCGACATCGGTGGCGCCCGCCACTGGCGCATAGATCCATCGGCCCGACTATGGTCCGTTGAACGGCGTCGGACGCCATCGAGTCAATATGAATTTGATCAGAGAGAACCGGGACGATCAGCTTCGGCTCCCCGGCTCGTTGAAACTCGGCCTGTTCCAGGCGACTTCGATTATGGCGACTCTTCGTGTCGACGACCGTCACACCAGGCTGGCTAAAGCGGTGGCTGAACTCGGAGGTATAGATAAGACCGTCCACAGCGTCACTTATGTGGATGACGAATCGAAACAGCGACGTACACTCACCCCGCTGAATCGAGGAGAGGACCGCCACAGACTGGCGAGCTGTCTTCCACGGCAAACGTGACAACTACGTCAGCGCTATCGGGAAGGGCAGGAGGCTCAGCTCGGTGTATTCGGGCTGGTGGTCAACGTTAGCGTGCTCCGGAGCACGCTCTACGTCGAGGCAGCCCTTCACCAGCTTCGAACCGAGGGTTTCCCGGTAAAGGCGGAGGACCTTGCCCGCCTCTCGCCCTTGGTACTCGACCACATCAACCTGCTGGGCAGGTATTCCTTTTCGCTGCCCGATTCGGTTCAGCGCGGGCAACTTCGATCGCTCAGAAACCCGGCCGAGTCGACCGAGAGCCTGTCGCTTGACACCTTAAGTGAGTTCTCTGTTCCTTTGCTCCCCAACACCGTATCTCGGCCGGAAGCTTCAGCCGAAAACGAAGACAAGCACCACGACGCGTCACTGCAATCTCAGCGCTGGGGATGGAACGGCATGCCTGGTAACCCCGCGCTCGCCGGTTCTGGCGTTTCCACGTCAAGATTCACGACGATCGGATCTTGCCCGTTTCGAACCACAACCGCCTCGCAAATTTCATTCGGACTTGCATTGATCTCCTGATGCGGCACGTAGGGAGGCACATAGATAAAATCTCCGGGCCGGGCTTCTCCGCTGAGTTCCAGGTGATCTCCCCATCGCATACGTACGCGCCCCTTCACCACGTAAAGCACGGTCTCTAGTTCCCCGTGATGATGCGGCCCTGTCTTCGCGTCGGGCTGTACCACCATCGTG
>DASXNP010000322.1:0-3246 GCA_036494985.1 Binataceae bacterium (SeqCode) | reverse complement strand
CAACGCCTTCGAGATGGACACCATTCTCACTTCGCATGGTCACGACAACCCCGCCAGCTATGGTACTTACCCGCGAATCCTAGGTTACTATGTCCGCGAACTCGGATTGCTCAGCTTGGAAAATGCGATTCATAAGTTCACCGGGTTGGGGGCGCAGAGAATGCGCCTTGGCAGACGCGGCTTGATAAGGGCCGGATACGCCGCGGACATTACCATATTCAACCCGGAAACGGTCGCCGGACCCGCGGACTTCATCGACGCCAACCTGGCTCCGATTGGGATTGAGCACGTAATCATAAACGGCGTATCGGTGGTTCGCGATGGGAGGTACCTGGGAAACGATCGAGCTGGTCAATTTCTCACGCGGGCAGCGTGATCGGACGGTTCCAAATGGTCTCAGTAGGGGTTCAGGGTCTTCGGCTAATGGTCTAAGCACCTTAAATCCGAAATTACGCACCGGCGATGAGGCGCTCGGTGCACAACCGGAGGGAATAGTGCACGACGTCCTAGCGCGCCGCGTCGTCTCGGGGACGGGACCGCTTTGCTCGCTACTGCGCAACACCGCGGCGCTCAAGAAGCACTGGGCGAAACCGGGCGGCCGGTTGTGATTTTCCCTCTCAAGAGGCGGCTCGAACATGACCAGGAAGCGAAGCGGGCGCCCTGCTTCGCCGCACTGGACCGGTTCTGGGCTAAGGTTTGAGGTAGGGCACCCGTGACCGTAGCTCTCCGACCGCTGTGGGCACGGCCCAGCCCAGCGTCTGCGCAGCAGCGCCCTGATAGGAGTGCAGGCCCCGGAGAGCGAGGAGAGAGATGCCAATGGGTCTTGAAGCCGAGGTGCTGATTGTTGGCGGTGGACCGGTCGGACTGGTACTCGCGATGGACCTTGCCCGGCGGGGCGTCGACGTCATAGTCGCCGAAACGCGCGGCGCTGGAGAACCACCGAGCGTCAGGTGCAACCACGTCGCCGCCCGCACTATGGAAATCTTCCGCCGGCTCGGTGTCGTCGGTGCCGTGCGCAAGGCAGGTCTGCCCGCCGACTATCCTAACGATGTCGCCTTCCGCACCGCGGCGACGGGGATCGAGCTCTCGCGTATCAAGATTCCCTGCCGCGCGGAGCGCTACACCAGAAGAGACGGCCCCGACGCTTGGTGGCCGACTCCCGAACCTCCGCATCGTATCAATCAGATCTACCTCGAACCGGTATTGTTCGAGCACGCCTGTGCAATGCCGGGATTGCGCATGCTAAACCGCACGCGGGTCGTCGATTTCGTGCAGAACGATTCCGGCGTGCTAGCAACCGCCGAGGATCTGGCTAGCGGCGGGGCGTACGAAATCCGCGCCGAATACTTGATCGGCTGCGACGGTGCGCATTCCGAAGTCCGCAGAAGAATCGGCGCCTCGATGAGCGGGGACGCGGCGGTGATCGCCACCCAATCGACCTATATCCGCGCGCCCAAGCTTCTGGGCATGATGCCCAGCCCGGCCTGGTGTATCTCGACCCTCAGTCCGGGGCGCAGCGCCTTCATATTCGCCATCGATGGCCGCGAACGGTGGCTTATCCACAACTGGCTCAAACCGGGCCAGGGGTTCGAAAACATCGACCGCGAATCCAGCATACGAGAAATCCTGGGCGTGCCGTCTTCATTTGAGTTCGAGGTTCTGGGCAAAGAGGACTGGACCGGCCGCCGCATGATTGCCGACCGTTTTCGCAAGGGGCGCGTTTTCCTGTGCGGCGACGCCGCGCATATCTGGGTGCCGTTCGCCGGCTACGGCATGAACGCCGGCATCGCCGATGCTACGAACCTGTCGTGGATGCTAGCGGGCGTAGTCAAGGGCTGGGCGGGTCCGGCGCTGCTCGACGCCTACGAGATCGAACGACGGCCGATCACCGAGCAGGTTTCACGCTATGCGATGGGCACGGCACAAGCGGTGACGACCTTTCACAGTGCTATTCCCGGGGGTCTCGAGGGGTCCGGACCGCAAAGCGATGCTGCTCGCGCGCGCGTTGGTCGGGAGGCGTACGAACTGAACGTCGGCCAGTTCTGCTGCGGCGGTCTCAACTTCGGCTATTTTTATGCCGCCTCCCCGATCATCGCCTACGATGGCGAGCAGCCGCCCGGATACACGATGTATGATTTTAGCCAGTCCACGGTTCCTGGATGTCGGACGCCGCATTTGTGGTTGCACGATGGGAGGTCACTCTACGACTTGCTTGGACCCGGCTTTACGCTTTTGCGTTTGGACCCCCAGGTCGAGGTCGACGGCTTGGTAAAAGCCGCCGAGAAACGTGGCCTACCACTTGTGGTACTCGAAGTCGAAGGCAACGGCGTCGCTGCGCTCTATCCGTGCAAGCTACTGCTCTCGCGTCCGGATCAGCACGTGGCATGGCGGGGCAATGAACAGCCCAACGATCCGATGGCGCTTATCGACCAGGTTCGCGGCGCACCCGCCGGCGCGTAACTGTCCAGGGTAGCCGAGAATTCACTAGTTCAGTCGCTTAAATCATCACTTGCGTGGCCGGCCGCAAGGCAAGTAGACGGCGCTCGCCTCATGACCACTTAGTCGTAGGCGCGCAAACGCCTCCTGGACTCGGTAGCATCTGGCCATAAACCGATTATTCATCTAGCTGGGATCAGCTAAGTAGTCTTGCGATCAATCCACTTGACAGTGACGGCCGGGCCGCAGCTTTCAAATTTGTCCAGTAGCGAGTCGGCATCGTTTGCGACCATCATCAGCGCGCGATGGACCGGCTTGATAAAACCTTCTTGCATCGCTTGATCGAGGAATTCGATCAACTTGTCGTAGTAGCTCGCGACGTTGAGCAAGCCGCACGGCTTGTGATGCATCCCCAACTGAGCCCAGGTCGTTATTTCAAAAAACTCCTCGAAGGTCCCCATTCCGCCCGGCAAAGCGATGAAGGCGTCGGATAATTCTGCCATCAACATTTTGCGCTCGTGCATCGTTTCAACGACGCGAAGGTCGCTCAGACCGCGGTGTGCGACTTCCTTGCTTACCAAGGGTCGGGGAATCACGCCGATCACTTCGCCGCTGGCCGCCATGACCGAATCGGCGATTTCACCCATCAGCCCGATGTCGGACCCGCCATATACTAGGCCAAGCCGTCGCTTGGTCAGAGCTTGCCCGAGGCTGCGCGCGGCTTCCCTGTAAGCTGACAACTTGCCAGAGCTCGAACCACAAAATACGCAAACCCGTTTCATGCGCTCATCGTACGATCGACGCTTCTAA
>DASXNP010000321.1:0-2005 GCA_036494985.1 Binataceae bacterium (SeqCode) | reverse complement strand
ACCGATAGTTGCCATAGTCGATGACGACAAAGCGGTTGGAAACGCAATCGAAGTTTTGATGCGTTCGATCGGGTTGGTTGCCCGGGCCTTTTTGTCGGGGGAGGAGTTCTTGCGCTCACCCGAACTGAGCCGTACCGGCTGCTTGGTTGTCGACTTCGACATGCCCAAGATGAGTGGCCTCGATCTGCACAACAATTTGTCTCGATCCGGCAAAGAGATTCCCACTGTACTGATAACTGCCTATCCCAGCGATGATATTCGTGCCCTTGCGCTTCAGGCTGGGGTCATCTGTTATCTGCCCAAGCCGTTCGATGAGAGCGACCTCCTGAATTGTATCCAGATCGCTTTGGATCGCGCAAAGGGAAATGGAGGCGCGCCCTAGTTTGCCGGCGTTACATCAATGGCTACCAGTGCGGCGGATTTGAAGTTTCGATCAGTTCTTCCGCGCGCTCGTGATCGGAACTTCAAATCCAACGCCGCACCAGAATCATTGACTTGCCAATGCTCCTTTGATTCGGAAGTTCGCAAACGAGGATGCTGCGACATGATGCGAACTTCGGAATCGGAGCGCTAGGCGCGCCGCAGGTCGCCTCCGCCGGCCCATCGGCGATGCAACTCAAATCACATCGGCATCGCAAGGGCGCGACCGTAAGATCTGTCCGTTATCTGCCGACTGATCTTTGCAACAGGCTGCAGCGGCTGAACGCGCAACGCAGGACAGTTGTGCTGGCGCATGCTGCTCGCGCCGCTCATCGCGGTCGCAGCGGCGCGGGGTTCGGCTCAATCCTCCGCGTTGAGGCTATACCAAGGTTTAACTCGTCCTTTCCAAAGGCGTGGGACGGCCTACGAGCTTCGTTGCGGCCAGCTTTACGCTCGTACAATTGCGGCGCTTGCCGACCGACGGTAGGCGGATGGGGCCGGCGAAATCCTTTTTCTTTTGGCTGACACATGCATGGTGCCGCGGTTCACAGGAAGCTGAGATTCGGTCCTTTCGAACTTTCGATTGGCGAGAGGGTGCTCCTGCGCGACGGTCAGGTGCTTCCCCTCGGCGGCCGGGCGCTGGATATTTTGATCTATCTTGCCGACCGTCCGGGTGAGGTCATCGCGAAGCGGGAGCTCATCGATCACGTCTGGTCGGACGTAACCGTAGAGGAGGGGAGCCTCCGCGTCCACGTGGCCGCGATCCGCAAGGCGCTTGGTGACGGCAAATTTGGCAACCGATACATCGCAAACATCAAGGGACGGGGCTACTCGTTCGTCGGCACCGTGGTCTTTCTCACAGGCAATACGGAAAGCCGGAACGACAAGTTCCGTCACCGCGGCAGGCTCCCGGTGCGACCGCTCGTGATGATTGGGCGAGAAGCGGCGGTCGACGAGGTCAGCGACAAGCTTCGAGATGACCGGTTCGTGACACTGCTTGGCACCGGCGGAATTGGCAAGACGACCATTGCCTTGGCTGTGGGCCGCGCCGCCGCCGAGGAGTTCAGCGGGCAAGTCTATTTTGTTGACCTGGGAAGCCTTGCGGATTCGCGCCATGTTACGTGGGCTGTCGCGACATCCCTGGGACTTGCACTCACATCGAAAGATCCCGGTCTGGAACTGGTCGACTTCGTTCGCTCGCAGAAGCTTCTGATCATTCTCGATAACTGTGAGCACGTGATCGAGGCGGTCGCCTCGCTTGCCGAGCAACTCTACCAGCAAACCGAAGAGATCCATGTTCTGACCACGAGTCGCGAATTGCTGAAGATAGAGGGTGAACATTGTTACCGGATCGCTCCCCTTGATTGTCCGCCAGACGGCTCAGCGCAGACGGCACATGCCATACTTCGATATCCGGCAGTGCAGTTGTTCATACGGCGCGTGGCGGCGAGGGCGGGAAGCTTCGTTCTCACCGATGAGGAGGCGCCGTCCGTCGCGGAAATTTGCCGAAAGCTGGATGGGATCCCGTTGGCGATTGAGTTGGCCGCGGGTCAGGCGGCCGCACTCGGTATCAAGAGCACTGTTG
>DASXNP010000320.1:0-3087 GCA_036494985.1 Binataceae bacterium (SeqCode) | reverse complement strand
CGCCAATGCGCCGCGTGTTCTGTTGGCGGACGAGCCGACTGGAAACCTCGACCCCCGCACGTCCGAACGAGTATTTTCCTCGCTCACCCAGCTGGTGCGCGCATCCGGCCTCGCAGCCATCATCGCGACCCACAACATGGACATCGCCGCCCGCATGGACCGGCGGGTGACCATTCGCGAAGGACGGGTGATGGAACTGGCCTGATTGGGCGAAATCCAAGCGCGCCCAGTCGATCGCGAGTGACTCATCTCCAATCGGGAGGTCCGCGCTCGAGCCTCGCCATTGGCGAGGAAAATGAAGGCGCTCCAAATCCAAACGAGGTTTCCGCCGCAAAATCGTTTGGACGTTTCGACGTTATTCTCAAGTGCTTCGGCCGGACATGGGCTGTTCGTCGATCTCGCACGCCGTCCTCTTTCGATCGTTGATCGTTTTCCGAAATGCTCGCGGTGTTGCCCAGATTGCTCGGCAATAAGCCGGCCGTGAGCCGGTCCTTGGATGCTGCCGCGAGTTTTGCCCGGATTGCTTGCCTGGCCATCTTGGCGCGATGGTCCGGGGTATAGGCCCCCACCCTGTGGATCGTCGACGTGGTGGCGACCCACTCATAGCCGACGAATGCGAACGTCATGAGCGTCGCGATCATGATCAAATATACAAGACGAGCCATGCTTGGGAACCGAGCACGCGAGGGACAGCGCTTCCCAACGCCGGGCCCTGCTTTTTGTTCCCGAAGAATCAAAAATGTTCCGTCGCGCCGAAAGCCAGCGAAAATATTCTTAAAAACAAGCGCGATGGCTCTTGATCAAAAACCAGCGCGAGGCTCGGCGACCCTCCCAGAATGCATGGTCGTTTCATTGGAACGGTGACTTGGCAGCGGCGTTCTGTCCGCGCGGGCGAAGTCGGCCGTGCCGCGCGCGCCCCCACCCAGCCTCAATCAGGAGCATCGGAACAGGAGTAGAAATTATGGCACCATTTTCGGCACCACACTTCCCGGGACTAAAAGCGTTGGCCGCGTGCGGGGCGATCGCGATCGGAAGTGCGTGCGTTCCTTCGGTGGCTTTCGCTCAGAATGTGGTGACCGATATCTTGTCGGTCCCGTTTGCCATCGCCGCGGCACCATTCGTCGCCGCTGATGCAGTCATTGCCGATCCCTACTATCGCTACCCGGCCTATAGCTACCGTTATGCCCCTGTCTACTACGCTTATCCGCCGGCCTACGGCATGACCTGCGGCTACGACCGCTGGGATCGGTGGGTCTGTGTTTCGCGTTAGTACGTGCCAACCTCTCACCGACGTGATCTTAGCGAGGCTCAGCACCCCGCTCGCGCGAGTGGGGTGCTGTTCGTTTGGCGGCGGATCACCCCGGTATTGCTTGTTACCTCCAAAGTTTTTCATTTGAGTCGACTCTCAAGCGGGGGTGAGTCGATGAAGAACAAACCGCCATGGGGTGCGGGGCCGGTCGGTGTGCAGCCGTCGATGGCATCGGCGCGAGCGGGCGATGTGAAGGCGCTTTTGGGGCAGGCTGTGGCCTTCCACCGGGCCGGGCTGCTCGGCGAAGCCGAGAAGCTCTATCGTGGCGTTCTTGCCGTTCAGCCGAAGAATTTCGACGGCCTCCATCTCTTGGGAGTCATATATCATCAGCGCGGCGAGTGTGCGGAGGCCATCCGACAGATCGACGCCGCACTGAAGATCAATCCCCGCTCCGCCGATGCTCACAATAATCGCGGCAACGCGCTCTCCGAACTCAAACGCTTCGAGGAGGCGCTGGCCAGCTACAACCGCGCGATTGCGATCAGGCCGGTCTACGCCGAGGCTTTGGTCAGCCGCGCCAATGCGTTGCAGGAACTCAAGAAATTCGATGAAGCGCTGACGAGCTGCGAGCGTGCGATCGCGCTTCGACCCGATTACGCCGAGGCATCGTATAACCGCGGCAATGCGCTGGCTGCACTGAAACGATTTGGCGACGCCCGTCTCGCCTATGACCGGGCCATTACGCTCAAGCCGAACTACGTCGAAGCATTCAACAACCGCGGTGCGGCGTTGCAGGAAATTGGGCAGTTCGACCTCGCGCTCGCAGACTTCGACCGGGCGATCGCGCTCAAACCCGATCACGCACAGGCCCTCAACAATCGTGGCGTCGTCCTGTCCGAACTCAGGCGGTTCGACGAGGCGGTTGTGAGCTTCGATCAGGCGATTGCGATCGCGCCCAACTACGCCGACGCTTACAACAATCGCGGGACCGCTTGGCAAGACCTCAAGCAACTGGACATGGCGCTGGCGAGCTTCGACCAGGCGATCGAGCACAACCCGCACAATGCTGATGCCCGCTACAATCGGGCGACCACGCTGCAAGGGCTCGGGCGGCTTGAAGAGGCGGTGGCGGGCTACGACGAGACACTGACACTCGACGCTGATGTCCGTCAGCTGCAGGGTTCCAGGCTTCACGCCAAGATGCACCTGTGCCAATGGCGCGATTTCGATCGGGACTGCGCGAGGCTGCTATCCTCCATCGAGAAAAGGAATCCGGCGGCCCATCCGTTCGCGCTGCTGGCGATAGGATCGAGCCCGGCGCAACAGCTGAAATGTGCCGAGGTCTATGCGGAAGCCACCTGCCGCGCGGCCCCCGAACCGCTCTGGCGCGGCGAGCGTTATGAGCATGACCGCATTCGCGTGGCGTACCTTTCCGCGGATTTGCACGATCACGCGACCGCGCATTTGATGGCCGGGCAGTTCGAACGCCATGACCGATCGCGCTTCGAAACGATCGCACTATCGTTTGGGCCTGCCCGCGATAGCGACATGCGCCAACGATTGATGCGATCCTTCGACCGCTTTATCGATGTCCGTATGCAGAGCGATCAGGCCATTGCCGAACTGGTGCGGGCGATGGAGATCGATATTGCGGTCGACCTGAAAGGCTTCACTCAGGAGGCCCGCCCGCGCATTTTTGCCCAACGTCCGGCGCCGGTCCAGGTGAGCTACATCGGATATCCGGGCACGATGGGCGCACGCTACATCGACTACATAATCGCGGATCATTTTGTGATCTCCGACGACCGGCAAGCGGCCTATTCGGAAAAGATTGTTCG
>DASXNP010000319.1:0-4806 GCA_036494985.1 Binataceae bacterium (SeqCode) | reverse complement strand
AGGGAGCAGAGTCGGCTCTGGTGGTAGCAGACCGGCACGAACCGCCCTGACTCAAACCCGCGACTGCACTTCGCGTTTGCAAACCGATTGATGTTGAAGGAAGTATGATCAACATTCGAAAATGAAAACGTCCAATAAATTTCCGCGTTTCGCCGAGCTGCCGGTCAAGGTCGGCGCACCGAAGGAATCGTCGTGGGGTGTGTTCGGTGACGACGACGAACTCGGATGCCTCAATTTCCTTAGCGCCGAAGGAATAGTCGATGCTGCGCGCCTGGTGCAGAAAGGCAAAGTCTTCCGGCTCGACACGCGCATCAACTACGCGAAGCCGCCATTGTTCGCGCGCGCGCCCGCCCGGCACACCATCACAAAGTTCGACCAGTTCGGTCTGCTTGGCCACGACGATTCGCTCGACAATTACAACACCCAGGAGGGCAGCCAGTGGGATGGGCTCGCCCACGTCGGCCATATGCGCCATCGCGCCTTCTACAACGGCGTCAAGTCCGACGAGGTAAAGGACGGCCCCGACGGCAAGCTCAGCATTCACAAGTGGGCTAATCGCGTGGTGGGCCGCGCAGTCCTGATCGATCTGTGGAAGTACGTGAACGATCAGCGCCGGCCGATCGATCCGCTGTCGCCGGCAAAGTATCCGCTGGTCGATCTGCAGGGAGCGCTGAAGGCGCAAGGCACCGTGCTCAAGCCGGGCTCGATCGTTCTGATCCGTACCGGATGGATGCAGGCCTACGTGAAGGCTAATGCGGCGGAGAAGGCCGCGATGGCGTCGCTCGAAGGGCTGAGGGCCTGCGGGATCGAAAGCTCCAGCGCCCTGATGGAATGGCTCTGGGACAATCGCGTCGCCGCGGTCGGCACCGATTGTCCGGCGGTCGAGCCCTGGCCCATCGACTACCAGGACGAAGGCGCCCTGCACTATCGCGCCCTCTCGATGCTTGGGCTGCCGATTGGCGAGCAGTTCGTGCTCGATGAGTTGGCGGCGGATTGCGAGGCGGACAATCGATACGAATTCATGCTCACGTCCGCGCCGATGAACCTCGAGGGAGGAATTGCCTCGCCTCCCAACGCTTTAGCGATCAAATGAGCTGCGTCGGACCCGTCCGAACATCAGGGGCTGAGGTGCTTCGATGGTAGGAGCATTGTCCGACCTGAAGATCGTTGAACTCGGCGAGATGATATCGGCGCCATACTGCGCCAAGCTCTTCGCCGACTTGGGTGCCGACGTAATCAAAATAGAGGAGCCCCGCGTCGGCGATCGCTCACGAACTCGCGGTCCATTCCCCGACGACGAGGCACACCCGGAGAAGAGCGGCCTCTTCCTTTACCTCAATACTAACAAGCGCGGCGTCACCCTGGATGTTGCGAGTCTGCAAGGCTTCGGGATTTTCGAGAAGTTGATTGCGGACGCCGACGTCCTGGTGCACAACCTCGCGCCGCCCGAGATGGATCGCATAGGACTTAACTTCGATCGGCTGCAGCGCATCAACCCCGCGCTCATCATGACCTCGATCGCGCCCTACGGCTTAAGCGGACCGTATCGCAACTACCGCTCCGAAGATCTTACGCTGTGGTGCGCGGGCGGAGTATGCGTGCTCAACGGCGGCGGCCCCGAGCATCCGGAATTGCCGCCGCTCAAGACCTTCGGCCATCAGGCCGGCTACCAGGGTGGTGTGCACGCCGCCACCGCAACTATCGCCGCCGTTCTTGCCCGAACTGCCGGCGAAGCGGGTCAGCATGTCGAGGTCTCGATACAGGAATCGATCGCGTCGCAGCTCGAGATGACCTTCGAGTACTGGCCCTACGCGAAGATGATCGCGAGCCGCCACGGCCAGAAACCGGTGCATCCGGTCGGGATGATGCGATGCAAAGACGGCTACATTTACCTGTGCTGCATCTTCGAACATCACTGGCGGTCCTTCGTCGAAATCATGGGCAACCCGGATTGGGCGGACGAAGAAATTTTCGCAGACGGCCCCAGGCGCGCGCAGAATTGGGACGCGCTCAAGGTCTTCCTCGAGCCATGGGTCAGCCAGCAGAGCGTGATCGACCTCTACCGCAAGGCGCAGGAAAGGCGGGTGCCTTTCGCGCCGGTCTCGACGATGGCCGACCTGTTGAACTCGGAGCATCTGCAGGCGCGCGAATTTTTTGTGGAGATCGCCCAACCGGTCGCGGGCACTCACAAGTATCCCGGCGCGCCTGTCAAGTTTTCGCAAACGCCGTGGAAGATTCGGATCCCCGCGCCGACACTGGGCCAACATAACGCGGAGATATTCGGCGGATCGCTCGGGATGTCGTCCGCGCGAATCAAAGAGCTGACCCATAAGGGCGTGATCTAGGATGGCGAAACTGCCGCTCGCGGGAATTCGAGTCGCTGACTTCAGTTGGGTCTGGGCCGGCCCCTACTGCACGCTGCAGCTGGCCTATCTCGGCGCGGAAGTGATTCGCCTCGAGAGCAGCACGCGGCCGTGCGTCACCCGGATGCTGCCGCCGTGGCCGGACGGTAAGCCCGGCAGCCTGAACAGATCGGGCTACTTCAACCAGTACAACCAGGGCAAGAAGTCGTTGTCGCTCAACTTCAACCGCCCAGAGGCAAAGGAAGTCGCCTGGCGTCTGATCAAGTCGTCCGACATCGTCGTCAACAACTTTGCCGCCAGCGTCATGGACAATCTGGGATTCGGCTACGACGCGATCCGGGCTGCCAAGCCAGACATCATCATGATCTCGCTGTTGGGTTACGGCGATACCGGTCCCTATCGCGAGTATCTCGCTCTGGGTCCGACGCAGGTGCCGAACTCCGGGCTCTCGGCGCTGACCGGCTACGATGGCTGGCCGCCGATGCATGCCGGGTTCAGCTACCCCGACCCCAACGCGGGGATTCATGGCGCGTTCGCGGTGATGGCCGCACTCCACTATCGCGCCAAAACCGGCGAAGGCCAGTTCATCGACATGAGCCAGTGGGAATGCACGATGGATCTACTGGCCGAGGGCATCCTCGATTACACCATGAATGGGCGAGAGCCCCGGCGGATCGGAAATCGCGATCCGCAAATGTCACCGCACGGCATTTTCAAATGTCTGGACCTGCCCGAGAAAATCGCGAACGTGACGATCGATCAGTGGGTCGCGATCGCATGCGCCGATGACGACGAGTGGCGCCGGTTCGCGCACGCGATCGGCCGCCATCAGCTCGCCGATGACGCCCGCTTTGCGACCTTAGCTTCGCGCAAGAGAAACGAAGATGCGCTCGAAGCGATCATCACTGAGTGGACCTCGCAGCGGCGCGTAACCGACGTCGTCGATGCCCTTCAGGCCGCAGGCGTCGCTGCGGGCGCCTGTGCCGACAACAAGTATCTCCACGACGATCCGAATCTCGCCGCGGGAAAGTACTGGGTTGAGCTTGAGCATCCCGAGGTCGGTGTGAAGCGGCATTGCGGAATTCCATGGCGAATGAGCGCAACGCCTTGCGAAGTAAAAACGCCGGCGCCGCTCTTGGGGCAGCATACCGATGAACTGATGACGGGACTGCTGGGTTACACGGCGGCCGAGGTCGAGGATTTGCGAAAAAAGGGAGCGCTTGACTGAGCGGTGCCTTCCAAACGCGGGCACCTCACTCATTCGCTGGACGGGCAAAAATTCAGAGAGTACGTTCGGCCGATAGCAAGGAGAGCGAGATGAGCAAAGAACCATTGGTCCTTTACCACAAGAACGGTCCAGTGGTGACCGTCACGCTGAACCGGCCCGAGAAACTGAACGCGATTACGCACGAGTTCCATCACGAATTGAATTCTGCGCTGCGCAAGTTCAATGCCGATCCTGAGACTTACATCGTAGTTCTCAACGCGAACGGGCGTGCCTTCTGCGCGGGTCGCGACATAGCTGCGCAGGCGCAGTCGAGTCGCCCGGTCACACACGACCTAGACCCGGAAACTACTCAGTTTGGAGTCATACCTGTCGAGAAGCTGGTTATCACCTCTTGCCGCGGCCATGCGATTGGCGTCGGTGGCTATATGGCGATGTACGGTGACATCCGGGTCGTGAGCGAAACATTTCATTTCGCTCTCATGGAACTCCCGACGGCGATGTTAGGGCCGTATTGGCTGGGCCAGGTGGAAGGCTTGCCCAGGGCCGTCGCGTTCCGCCTCGCCGTCGGCGATCGCTTCACGACTGAAGAGCTCAAACATTGGGGTCTGGTGACCGAGGTTGTGCCCGATGCGGAATTGGAGTCGGCGACACAGCGCTGGGTGGATTATCTCCTTTCGCTGCCCCGTCAGCATCTGCTCGAAACCAAGCGGTTGATGAAGGAGATTGGCTATCAATATTCGCGCGAGGTCTACAAGAAGGAAATGGAAGTGAGGGCTCACCTCGACACTCTCAGTGACACTCGGGAAGCTGCGCTTGCTTTCGTCGAGAAGCGCAAACCGAAATTCACCGGCGCTTGAGTCCTATCGTGAAGGGTAAGAGGAGATTTCGCTGCCCCGGTGAGGACCCGATTCGAGGAGGTATTGAGAACAATGGATCTCCAGTTCAGCGCCGAGGATGAAGCCTTCCGGCTGGAGCTTAGAGGCTGGATCGCCGCCAACCTGCCCGAAGTCCGCGGTGGCAATGGTTCGGAAGACGACAAGCTCGGTGTGTTGCACGAAGGTGTGGGCGATTGGCAGCGGCGATTGAAGTGGCATCGTAAGTTGCATGAAGGCGGTTGGGTCGGCTTGAGCTGGCCCAAAGAATACGGCGGGCGTGACGCGAGCATCACGCAGCAGCTCATCTACGGCGAGGAGATGGCGAGGGTGAACGCTCCGA
>DASXNP010000318.1:0-3082 GCA_036494985.1 Binataceae bacterium (SeqCode) | reverse complement strand
CACTTTAGGCGCGCGTCTGAAAGGCTGCCATAGTGCGTATCGGATCGGAAATTTGAAAGTGCCGGCCCGATTGTCTAGAAGTTCGGAGAATCATCCGCTCGAGCATTACGTCGCGTGGTTGGGAACGATTGCCGGATGAGTGCGAAGGCGCTTTTGCGGCACAAGCTGGCCGGATCGCAAGGACCCGCCAGAGAAATTAAGTCGCCTCAACTTTTCATCGATTCGCGCCGGCCCATTAGGATCGACGGAGCTGAGAATTCGCGTGATGCTCAGATCTGCCCGGTGTTGCGAGCCCATCGGTACTTAGCGCCCAAGACTGCGACTGGTTTTTCGGTGGTGTACGGATAGGCTGGAATTTGGTGCTCGAAGAGATGGGCGCAGGCTTCTTCGACTTCGATGTCTCCAACCAGCGAGGCGACCACCGGTTTGTGGTTGCCTTTGCGTCGCTCCGCTTCGACCACTTCTGCGGTTAGCTTCGCGAAGACCATCGGCGGAGTTATGATCGTATGCCAGTAGCCGAGCACGAGCGCGTGCACACGCGAGTCTTCGAGGCCGAGCTTGATCGTATTTTGATATGTCGTTGGCGGTTCGCCGCCCGTGATATCAACGGGGTTGCCGGCGGCACCAAAGGGCGGGATGAACTTGCGAAACGCCTGATCGAGATCGGGCGGCATCGCCATCAGCCTCAGCCCACAATCTACGCACGCATCGGCGAGCAGCACGCCGGAACCTCCGGCCCCGGTGATTATCAGGACGTTCTCGCCACGCGGCGCGGGCATCATCGGGAGGCAGCGGGCGAATTCGAGTAGATCGTTCAGGTTGTAGGCACGGACCACGCCGCAGTGACGGAGGACGTCCTCGTAGACGCGATCATTGCCGGCGAGAGCAGCGGTATGGGAGAGGGCCGCGCGCGCTCCGGCGGCGGTCCGTCCGGCCTTGAGCACGATGATCGGCTTGCGGGCTGACACTCTTCGAGCGACTTGGGCGAAGGAGCGGCCATCCTTGAGATCTTCGACGTGCATGGCGATTACCTGAGTGTCGGGATCTTCCTCGAAGAAGGTCAGCAGATCGTCCTCGTCAATATCGGCCTTGTTGCCGAGGCCGACGATCGCGGAGACACCCATCTTCGTGGAGCGGCTAAAGCCGAGGATCGCCATGCCGACGCCACCGCTTTGAGAAGACAGGGCTACCTTGCCCTTGACGTCGTACGGGGTACAAAACGTCGCGCATAGGTTTTGCGGTGTGTAGTAAAAGCCATAGATGTTGGGACCCATCACGCGAATGTTGTGTGCGCGCGCGACAGCGAGCACCTCGCGCTGAAGGTCAGCGTTGCCGGTTTCGGCGAAGCCAGACGGGATTAGCACCGCGCCCGCAACTTTCTTTGCGCCGCAATCGCGCAGCACCTGGGCGACCAAGCGCGCCGGAATAGCAAAAACGGCGATGTCGACGGTATCGGGAACCTCGCTGATGCTGCGATACGCCTTGCGGCCGAGCACGCTGTCGAGAGTCGGATGAACCGGCACGATGCGCCCACGATAACCGCCGTTGATGAGATTCTTGAGCACGGAATTGCCGATCTTGCCGTCCTCGGCCGAGGCGCCGATGACCGCAACCGAGGCTGGGCGCATGATGCGGTTCATCGCGCTCAGAATCTCATTGCGCGAGGGGCGGAAGTGTTCGGGTGGGGGAGCGAAATCCAGCAGGACGCGCACATCGGCGGCAATCGCCCTGCTGGCGGACGCGAAGACCGGATTCAAATCGATTTCCGAGATTTCCGGGAAATCATCAACAAGCCGCGACACGTTGTGGATCAAGGCAGCGAGCGCATCGCGATTGACTGCTCTGCCGCCGCGGACCCCATCGAGCAGTTGCCGACTGCGGGTCGCATCGAGCATCGCGTGGGCTTCGTGTACGGAGACTGGGGCGAGGTGAAAGGTGATGTCGTTCAGCACTTCGACCATCACCCCGCCGACACCGAACGCCACCAACTTGCCAAAGCTGGGATCGGTGGAGGCGCCAACGATCAGCTCGAGTCCGGGAGGCGCCATCTTCTGAATGAGAACGCCGTCGATTGCAGCATCGGCTTTGTAAGCTCGGACGCGGGCGAGGAGTTGCTGATAAGTAGCCTCGACGGCGGCTGAGGTCGCGAGGTTCAGCGCTACGCCGCCGGCCTCGGTCTTGTGCAGAATCGCGGGCGAGGAGATTTTCATCGCGACAGGAAATCCGATTTCGGCCGCGTATTTGACGGCCTCGGCGGCCGACGAGGCGATCGCCTGTGACGGAATTGATATGTCATAGGCGCGACAAAGCTCAGTGCACTCGACGGCCCCGAGGGCCGTGCGGCCCCGGCCTCTTGCTCGATCAACGATGGCCCGAAGGTCCGGCTGGCTATTGCCCATCGAATTTCCCCTTGCCCAACGCTCGGTTCGCGTAGCGTGCAGCGCCGTCCAGCGGCGCCATCATCACGGTGATTATCTCACGATTTTCCGCTTGTCGAGTTCATCGAACACAGCGGAGGCCACACGGCAATTAATCACCTCCGACCCGTCCACCGCGGTGGGCGAGATGAATCGTCATTTCGTTGATCGCTTGACGACTGACCCCGGTTTAGCTCGCCGCACACCTTTGAGTTGGGGTTCGCGCCAGAGGGCGGACGTGACTATTGATAGTTCGCGCAGCTCGCGACGGGACGGTCCAGATGTCGCCGAAGTGAATTTCGATGCTGATCTCCTGGAGGTCCGGATTATGGTGCTGCGCGGATCCTTCATTCGAGCGGGTCTGTGTCGGCTCGTTTCCGAACCTGCCGTTTGACGGTGTCGCGTCGCGCTAGGTGTTGGAAAGCAAATCGAATGGATTCGTGAATAAAGCCCACGACACTCCTCGTAGAGCATTCCATCGCCGACCGCTATGTCGGCGATTGGCCGGAGAGAAGCTCAGCCTTCCCCGAACCTTGAGTTTAACAGTGGCGTATAGAGTTTGCTTCTGCAGAGAATCTAAATCCTCTGACTGCCCTAGGCATTTGATTCATTCGTGGAATCGCTGACTAGCCGGATTCAAGGCTTATGATACTGTGATCAACCGA
>DASXNP010000317.1:0-5393 GCA_036494985.1 Binataceae bacterium (SeqCode) | reverse complement strand
TGGTCAAGGATCGCGGCGGCTCGCATCTGACGGACTACCGCGGAGTAAGCGAGATTCGGCCGGATCAGATTCGACCCTATCGCTACGGTGATCCGCTGAATCTTGATCTCGTCTCGACGCTCAAGCGCGCCCTGACGCGCGAGCCCGGCGTGCCATTGAAATTGGCGCCGGATGATTTTCAGGTGTTCGAGAGCGACTACGCGACCACCTCATCCACCGTTCTGTGTCTGGACATGTCGTGGTCCATGAGCTGGGAGGGTCGATTCGCCGCGGCAAAGAAGGTCGCGATGGCGATGGAGACTCTGATCAAAGCGAAGTTTCCGCGCGACTTCTTCTCGATCGTCGGCTTTTTCACCCGGGCGGTGGAACTAAAGCTGAAGGACTTGCCCGAAGCATCGTGGAACATGGGCGACCCATTCACCAACCTGCAAGACGGACTAAAGCTCGCGACCGATCTGCTTTCGCGCCATCCGTCGCGGAATCAGCAAATAATCGTGATCACCGACGGACAGCCGACTGCCTACTTTTCCAAAAGCCGGCTGTACTGCGAATGGCCGTTGTCGATCGGCGGAATCAGCGTGCGGGCCGCGCAAGAAACGCTCAAGGAAGTTGAGCGCGTCACGCGCAAGGGAATCACGATCAACACCTTTATGCTCGATGACTCGCCGAGCCTGCGCGCGTTCGTCGAAAAGATGACCCAGATCAACCGCGGCCGCGCTCTCTACACGCGCCCGGACCATCTTGGTGAGTACATGCTGGTGGATTACCTGTCGAAGAAGCGCAAGAAGGTTTGAGCGGCTCGGTCCGCGACGTTCGCGTTGGGGGTCCGCTCGCATGTTCGATCTCAGCGCGCGCTACTACGATCTAATTTACGGTTTCAAGAATTATGCAAGGGAAGCGGAGATAATCCGCAGTCTCATGATCCGCTTCGCGCCCAATGCGCGCACAATTTTAGACGTGGCGTGCGGCACGGGCGAGCACGATCGTTTTCTAAAGCGGGATTATTTGATCGACGGTGTCGACCTGAACACCACGCTGGTGGAAATCGCACGACGGAAGAATCCCGAGTGCAGTTACGTGATCGGCGACATGCGCAGTTTCGATCTGGGCCGCACCTACGACTCGATCACCTGCCTTTTCAGCGCAATTGGCAGCATGAACACGACCGAGGACCTCGAATCGACGCTTAGGTCTTTCCGCCGCCATCTTTTAAGCGGCGGCCTCGCACTGGTGGAACCGTGGCTTTCGCCTGGGCAATGGAACCCGGGTGCGATTCAGCTGCTAAGCGCAAAAAATGATCTTTACACCGTCTCCCGGATGGCCCAGGGTGGCTGGGCTTCGAGCAGAGTCTCGACTCTGAACTTCCACTACCTGGTGGGATCAGAGGCGGGGATCGAGCATTTTACGGAAACCGAGGAACTCGGCTTATTTACCCACGATGAAATGAAGCAGGCCTTCGGGGCGGCAGGTTTTGAGGTGAAGTTCGACCCTGAAGGACTGATCGGACGCGGCCTGTATATCGCCCGGGCCGCCTAAGGCGACGGTCTGGCCTCTAGTCGCTAGCGGGCGGCGGTGCGTGCGGAAGCGGTCGGTAAAGACCAAGTAGCGCCGATCGATTGCATCACGATCCTATCGCTTTGCGAACCAGCGGCCGCGTTGAGCCGCTTTAAGGGTTCGTCCAGCGGCTCTCGCGAGAGCCTGAAAGTGCCCCAATGAATCGGGATCAGCCATTGCGCACCGGTTTGCTTGAACATCTGCCAGACCTGCTCGGGATTGGCGTGGCTCGCGATCCAAGGGTCGTATGCCCCGATCGAAAACACCGCGACCTCCGGGGGATTGGCCTTCAACGCCGCAAACTTATCGGTGAAGGCACTGTCACATCCGAGAAGCATCCGATGTCCCTTGCCTTCGATGAGGTAGCTGTTATAGCCGCGGGCCTTCCCGAACGGCTTGGGCCATCGGTTGCCCCAGTGCTTCGCGCCGAACGCGGTCACCTTGATCCCTTTCACCTCGGTGCTGTCGCCCCACTTCAATTCGCGTACATCTCGATAGCCCAGCGGCGCGATCAGATCGGAGCACTCATCGCACGCAATAACGGTCGCGCTCTTGGGCAGAGCCTTGAGCGAGCGGAGGTCCAGGTGGTCCATGTGCGCGTGGGTGATCAGGATCACGTCGAGCGGGCCTACTTCGGCGGGAGTAAGCGGCGCGGGCACCTGGCGTTTGGGACCAATCGTCGTGATTCCATCAAGTGCGAAGCCCACGCGATCGTAAAAGGAAGGATCGCTAATCGCTCGAACGCCGAAGAAGTTGAACAAGAGCGTCGCGTGACCAAGGTTGCTGATCGTGAGCGCATCGACGGACCAACTCGACGGATCGGGGCGGTTTACGGCTTGCGGCATGGAATCAGGATCGGCAGAAATGCCGAGCGGAATCAGGAGCAGGATGAGCCACGCGCCGAGCGCAAGACGAAACAGTTGGCGAAGCGACTTGAAACTCCAATCGAAGGCCGACGACCGAATCATCGTCGATTGTTCCACCTGATCGCGGTCGCTGGGAGTCCATAAGCGGCTGCCGATTCGAAGGTCAAGGTTCCTTTTCCTGCGGATAGCACGGGAGTGTTGAGACGACGGTATAGTGGTAGCGAACGCCCCGCCAATCGTAGACGCCGGTCGGGGTTCCGAACACCGCGAACGTGCCTAGCTCCTGCTCGCTTTCAGTCGAGTTGCTGGCCTCTGCGCGGACCGAAATCAGATATGGGGCTTGGGTTCCGTTGAACTGGGTTTGCAGCGGAGGTTGGAAATTATAGGCTGCGGCCTCGCTCTCCGTCCGCCATCCCTGCGCATCTGAACCCTCTAAGCGGAGGATCTCCCATTTGGGACTGCCGGTTTGAGAGTCGATGTGCCATTGGCGGAGCTCAATGGTTCCATCTTGATTGAGTCGGACCTGGGACACGTAGGGCTGCGCCGCGACCAACAGCTCGCATTTTTCGGATTGATCGCGCTCTTCATCGGCGCGATTGGCCGCCGCCCCCCCCGCGGCAACCCCCGTGGTGGTCGCTAACTCGAGCGCCTGAGTGCCCAACCCCAGCGCAGCCGCCAGAAAGCACCCGGAGAGAAGGGGGGTTGCAAAGAGCGCCAGACGATGGATTCGCAAACTCTCTTCACCCAGGCCGGGCCGCCGGTCGACCGCTGGCCGGCATAACGACCGCAGGACTCGGTGCCGGCGTTGCCAGCGCTCGCTTTCTTATGCGGCGGGCGGCAGCTTGCAGCACCGGCTGCTGCGAAAGCGAAACCGCCGCACGAAGTTCGCCGAGCGCTTCCTCCACATAGGCCCGCATCAGATGAACGTCGGGCATCACGCGCGGCTCGGCCATCAAGCCGAAGTAGAGGTTCTGGTTGTAGCTGACGATGGCGACACCGTAACCGAGATTGCCGCCCAGCGGTACTAGCCCTACATATTCCACCATCCGGTGACCGTTCAGATACACCGGCACCTGCGGACCGGGAACGTTGGTGGCAATGAAATTGAACCCGGGGGCGGGCAGCGCGAACATTCGCGACACCGGCGGCATCGTGCGCATCATGGCACCAAGTCCCTCAAACGCGGACAGCGCGATCGAAGAGGTCATGCTGATCAGGGCGGGCGGCATCGAGTCCGACGCACTCATCAGGCTCTCCAGTGCCTGCGGTTCGGCAGCCGCTTTGATGCGCGCGGTCTCCTCGGTGATCAGCTTCAGCCGTTGGGCCGGATTCATAGGGGTGGCAGGCATTTCGGGGAACATCATCGAGACTCGGTTCCCGAGCGCACCGCTTTCCTGTCCGCGGCGAACACTGACCGGGCATCCGATACGCATCGATTGGCCTTGCGCGTTGACTTTGTGATGCTTGAGGTAGCGGGCCGCACCCTCGGTGAGAATGGAGAGCACGACGTCATTGATGGTGCCGCCGAGCGCGCTGCGGATCGAGCGGAGATCGCTAAACGCGCACTTGACCCAATCCAGCGCCCGCTGCTGCGAGACCGGAGCGGCGTTCCACGGAGTCGAGACGATCTGGCGTGCGAACATCCGCCCCATGGTCGAGGCGGAGCTTGCCAGAGGCGCCATTACACTCGGAAGCGACGAAAGATTCTCCAGCGCCGCAGCGGAGCGGCGCAGCTGGGCCAATTGTCCCGTGGCGAGATCAAACACGCCGTCGACCAAGGATTTGAAGACGGTCGGCATCGGCTTCGGATTCCAGGGCTCCGCCGGCGGCGGCGGGTCGGCCGCGTCCGGAGCGAGGTCGAGAACCACCGACAGCAGTTCCATGCCCGAAACACCGTCGACCAGGCAGTGATGGATTTTCCAAACGATTGCCGAGCGTCCGCCTTCGAGTCCATCGAGGAGGTGCATCTCCCACAGCGGGCGAGCACGATTCAGCGGCGGCTCGTAGATGCGCATCGCGAATTTCACGAAGTCGGCGAGCTTGGTCGCGGGCGGCAGCTTGTGATGTTTGACATGATTGTCGATCTGGAAATCGGGATCATCTTCGAGCGTGGCGTTGGCAAGATTGAAGGGAACGAACGCCAAACGCTGCCGATAGCGCGGCAGCAGATGAATTCTCGCAGCGATCTGATGCTTGAGTTCGTCGAGCGTGACGACGTTTTCAAAAAAAGAAATGGAACCGATGTGCAGGGGTCCGCTGTTCGACTCACCAAAGAGAAAGCTGGAGTCCTGCGCTGTCAGCCGGTGGCTCAACTTGCTGGTCGGTGAGGGATCATCAGCCATCTCAACGCACCTCCGCGGGCCGCATCGCAACTGCGGGCATGAGAGAGTTTAACAATGCTACCATTCTGAGTTGGTCGTCAATCTGCCCTCCAAAGGCCGGCCTTCGACGCGCAAGACTTGCCAACCGGACACGAGTGTGTAGTCTTTCTGAGTCGGGCCGTGCGGGGCAGACGCACTCGCCAAAGGCGGAAGAATCATGGCAACCAGCAACGGGCAGCACTTTCCCCGGGACGTGAAAACGCGTGATGGCCGGACCGCAACCCTGCGGCTGATGGGTGCCGGAGACAAATCGCGCGTACTTGATTTCGCGCGCGCTTTGCCGCAGGACGATCTGTTGTTTCTGCGCACCGACATTACCGATCCGCAGATCGTCGAAGACTGGATCAAAAATTTAGAGAAGGGCACCACGATAACGATCCTTGCCGAGATCCATGGCGACCTGGCCGCGTATGCGAGCCTGCATCTGAACGAAGCGCGGTGGACCCGGCGGGTCGGCGAAATCCGAGTGAACACCGGCTTCGCGTACCGCAACGCCGGGCTCGGACGGCGCCTGGTCAGCGAAGTTTTCGAGATCGGCCGCCGACACGGCCTGAAGAAGATGACGGCGATGATGACGCCCGATCAGACCGGG
>DASXNP010000316.1:0-3472 GCA_036494985.1 Binataceae bacterium (SeqCode) | reverse complement strand
CCGGTCCCTTCAAATCCGGAGGCTACGTAATCGTGAGTTCTCAGGGCAGATCGCTCGAGACCAGGCTAGAGTTTGTTTGATGAGATCGATTGTACAGTCGTGCTTACTGGGTATACACTCTGAACTCCTGACAGAGGTAATGAGTAATGCCACGTAAAACCAGTAAGAACGTCGGCTCCGCATTCCGACAAGTGCAGCAGCAAGCGCGGACCCTGCTCGTAGGTCTGCGGCGCGAGATTCAGATGATCGCAGGGCAGCTTGAGCGGCTCAAAAGAGAAGAGTCGCAACTGAGCGCGCTGGCGGGCATAGCTCCGGCGGGCCCGCGAGGCGCGCGAGGAATCAAGCGTGGCAAGCGGACTGACTGGAGCGCCGTGTTGGTGCAGTTGCCTAGGCAGTTTCAGGCGTCGCACATTAGGGGCCTGCGGGGCCTCAAGGAACGGCGGTCGTCCGAGATATTCGCCGCTATTACTCGGTGGATCGACAGCGGTGGGGTGAAGCGCAAGTCGCGCGGAATATACGAGCGGGTCGACTGACACCGGCCTACTGCTAGAACCAGGTTCGACGAAGCGGTCGGATTAGTCAGTGATCGCACCGCGTCATAGTTGCTATTCATAAAGCGTCCTATAGCGATCCTAAGCGTTGGAAACCAGGCGCTTGGGGTGAGGAGGAGCACGCATGCGGGCGTGGTGGGCGTCATGGCGGTTAAGACGATTGAATGGCGCGCCGACACGGTTCGAATGATCGATCAACGCCTGTTACCAGGGCGCGAGGTGATCAGAGTCTATCGCGATTACCGCGGCGTGGTGCGAGCGATTCGAAGCATGGTGATCCGCGGTGCGCCTGCGATCGGAGTTGCCGCTGGGATGGGAGTGGCGCTGGGAATCAAGGGTTTCAGCGGAGAGCGTGCGCGTGCGCGATTTGAGATTATAGCGGCCGCGCTGAAAGCGACCCGGCCGACGGCGGTGAACCTCGCGTGGGCCGTCGATCGAATGGGGCGCACGCTGCAAGCGAACCTCGAGCTCGACGTGTCGGGGCTTTTCCGCCGGATGCGCCAGGAGGCCATCGCAATCTATCAGGAAGATCTCGATGCGAACCGCGCAATGGGACGTTTCGGAGCGGAGTTGATCGCTAATCCGTCGACGGTGCTAACACATTGCAACGCAGGAGCCTTGGCAACCGCGGGTTATGGAACGGCGCTGGGAATAATCAGAGCAGCGCGCGACGCGGGGAAAAAGATCGCTGTCATCGCAGACGAGACACGACCTTTTCTTCAAGGCGCTCGGCTGACGGCGTGGGAACTGCGCAAAGACAAGATTCCCGTAACTGTGATCGCGGACAATATGGCAGGAAGCGTGCTGCGGCGTGGCGTAGTTAGCTGCGTGATTGTCGGAACCGACCGTACTGCGGCCAACGGTGATGTAGCCAACAAGATAGGCACGTATCCGCTAGCCGTGATGGCGAGGCGGCACGGAGTGCCTTTCTACGTCGCGGCGCCTCTGTCGTCCATCGACCTTGAATGCGCCACCGGGGATGCGATTCCAATTGAGCAGCGCGATATCCGCGAGGTCACGGCTTTTGGCGGTAGGCGGATTACGCCGAAGGGCGTCGGGGCGATGAATCCGGCCTTCGACATTACACCTGCCGAACTGGTCAGCGCGATCATTACCGAAAGGGGAATCGCCCGGGCGCCTTACGAAAAGAGTCTCGCCGAATTGAAACGATTGGACAGCCGGCGCTGAGCCACCGAGATCAGCGCGGCCCGAACGCTGCGGCCAGTCCGTCGCCCAGGAAATTGAAACCGAGCACCGAGAAACCGATTGCAAGCCCGGGTGCGGTCGTGATGTGCGGTGCGACGAGCAGAAAGGCACGGCCTTCGTCAATCATGTTGCCCCACGTGGGGTAAGGTGGGCGCGCACCCAGACCGAGAAACGACAGGGCGGCTTCGGCGACGATGATTCCGCCGATTCCGAACGTCGCTTGCACCACCACCGGTCCGGCGATCGCTGGCAGCAAGTGGCGGAAAAGTAAGCGCGAAGGTTTTGCGCCAAGCGAACGCGCCGCGACGACGTAATCGCGTTCGCGTACTGAGAGGATCTCGCCGCGGACCAGGCGTGCATAGCCGGTCCATCCGATTGCTGCGAGGGCGATGATCAAGTCGATAATGCCAGGGCCGAGAATCGCCGCCAGCGCGATCGCGAGCAAGATGCCGGGGAAGGCAAGCAGCACATCGACCGAACGCATCAGGAGCTCATCGAATGCGCCCCCCGCGAGCGCGGCTATGCCGCCGACGATGCTGCCGATGACGAGCGAGACGCTGATGACGGCCACCGCGACGCCTATCGAAAGCCGCGCACCCCACATTAGACGGACGAAAATATCACGGCCGATCGAATCGCATCCCAGCGGATGGCGCAAGCTTGGTGCAGCCAAAACCGCGTTCAGATCGATCGCGAAAGGACTCGACCGTAATAAGGGCGGAACGAAGATCGCAGCGAGAAGAAGCGCGCCGACAATCGTCGATCCAATCAGCAGCGAGAGATTGCGGCGCTCTAAGGTGATCATCACAGTCAGCTCATTCTGATCCGAGGATCGACCAGGCCGTAAACGATGTCGGTGAGCGCGTTGATCAAAACGTAGGTCAGCGCGAACACCAGCACGCAGCCTTCGACCAACGGATAATCGCGTGAGTTGATCGCTCCGATCATGAGACGACCCAATCCGGGCCACGAAAAAATTATTTCGACGATGATCGAGCCGGTCAGCAGCGCGCCGGCTTGCAGACCGAGCAGACTAACAACCGGCGTGAGCGCATTGCGAACACCGTGACGAAGCATTGCTTCGCGCGGGCTAAGGCCTTTGGCGCGGGCGGTGCGCAGATAGTCCGAGCCGCGAACAACAATCAGGCTTTGGCGCATCATGCGAGCGAGAATCGCAGCCAGCGCGGTACCAATAGTGAGCGCGGGAAGAACCAGGTGAGAGAGGCCGCCGCGTCCGGTAAGCGGGAGCCATCCGAGATTGAGCGAGAAAAGAATCATCAGTAGCGGGCCGAGGTAGATGTGCGGAATCGAAATGCCGAGGATCGCAAATCCCATGGAGGCGAGGTCCGACGGACTGCCCGGATTGTTGCCGGCAATGAATCCTAGCGGCAACGCTACCAGCACGGCAAAGATAAGGGCGGCGGCCGCGAGTTCAAGGGTCGCTGGAAAACGGTCGACGATGAGTTTCGAGACCGGCACGCGCCACGAGATCGATTCGCCCAGGTCGCCCCGCAAGGCATTGCCGATGAACGATGCATACTGATCGAGTATTGGGCGGTCGAGGCCGAGCTGATGGCGCATTTTCTCGAGGTCGGCGGGGGCGGCCATCTCGCCGAGCATCGCGACAACCGGGTCGCCGGGGACGAAGTGGATCAGCGAGAACGTGAGTGTCGCGACGCAGAACGCGACGGGGATTAGGGCCGCGAGGCGACGCA